>JAGWZT010000127.1 GCA_018971925.1 Lysobacteraceae bacterium
CAATAGAACAGGTTGTTGCCGGAAATGACCGTGCCTGCTCCGTCATCCAGCCCGGCCGGGAACAGCGAGCGGGTGATGAACCAGAACGCGATGGCGGCGAGGATCGCGGACACGAATACGCCGCGGTACAGCGCGCCCATGATCGAGCCGCCTTGCTTGACCTTCACCACGAACGTGCCGATCACCGAGGCGATGATCGAAGCGGCGCCGAGGATCAGCGGATACAGCACCGCATCGGGATTCGCGGCGAAGGCGAGGCCGCCGAGCAGCATGGTCGCGACCACGGTGACCGCGTAGGTTTCGAACAGGTCGGCCGCCATGCCGGCGCAGTCGCCGACGTTGTCGCCCACGTTGTCGGCGATCACCGCCGGGTTGCGCGGATCGTCTTCGGGGATGCCGGCTTCGACCTTGCCGACCAGGTCCGCGCCGACGTCGGCGCCCGTGGTGAAGATGCCGCCACCGAGGCGCGCGAAGATCGAAATCAGCGACGAGCCGAAGGCAAGACCGACCAGCGCGTGCAGGCCGGCTTCGCCGGTGTGTCCGGTGCTTTGCAGGATCATCCAGTAACCGGTGACGCCCAGCAGCGCCAAGCCGACCACCAGCATGCCGGTGATCGCGCCGCCGCGGAACGCGACGTTCATGGCGGCGCTTATGCCGTTGCGCGCGGCTTCGGCCGTGCGCACGTTGGCGCGCACCGAGACATTCATGCCGATGTAGCCGGCCGCGCCGGAAAGAATCGCGCCGATCGCGAAACCGATCGCGGTCGGCCAGCCGAGACCCGGCACGAAACCGATGATGATGAACAATACGATCCCGGCGATCGCAATGAAGGTGTACTGGCGGTTGAGGTAGGCCTTGGCGCCCACCTGCACCGCGTGCGCGATTTCGCGCATGCGATCGTTGCCGGCCGGTTGTTTCATGATCCAGCTGGCCGAGATGACGCCGTAAAGAATCGCCACGATCGCACAGGCAAGCGCGATCCACACTCCATACTGTTGCAGCATCGGACAACCCCTTTCGGTGCAAACCCCAACGGGCATTCCCGCGAGTATAGCGCGGCTCCCGCGGCTGACCAGAGGCCGCCCAGCCGTCCCATCGTGGCAGTTCGACGAGTCTAGAATGCGGGGCTCCGGGCGAACGCCGCGATCCGAAGGAACCAGCAAAAAATGACCGACCATCGTTATGTTGCGCGCCGCGCCGCGTTCCGCAAGTTGCATCAATCCGGCTGCTTCCTGATTCCGAATCCGTGGGATGCGGGTTCCGCGCACGCGTTGGCGGCGCTGGGTTTCAAGGCGCTGGCGACCACCAGCTCCGGTTTTGCGTGGTCGCGCGCGCACGCCGACAACACGATGGACATCGAGGCGGTGTTGGCGCACTGTCGCGAAATCGTCGGGGCCACGGAACTGCCGGTGAACGCCGATTTCGAGGACGGCCATGCGCGCGATATCGACAGCGTGAAGCAGAACGTCATCCGCTGCGTCGAAACCGGCGTGGCCGGCTTGTCCATCGAGGATTCCACCGGCGACCCGTCGCAGCCGTTGTACGACTTCGATGAAGCCGTCGCGCGCATGCGCGCCGCGCGTGCCGCGATCGACGCGACCGGCGAAGACGTGATGCTGATCGGCCGCGCCGAATGCTTTCTGGTCGGCCACCCCGATCCCCTGAACGAATCCTTGAAGCGCTTGCGCGCCTACGCCGAAGCCGGCGCCGATTGCCTGTACGCGCCCGGTGCGGGCAAGCCGGAACAGATTCACGCGATCGTCGAGGCCGTTGCACCGAAACCCGTGAACGTGCTGGTCGGACGTCCGGCGCCGTGCACGCTTGCCGATCTTGCGAAGCTCGGCGTGCGCCGCGTCAGCGTTGGCGGCGCCTTGGCCGGTGCCGCGTGGGGCGGGTTCCTGCGCGCCGCGCGCGGATTGGCCGAAGGCCGTTTCGATGGCTTCGCCGGGAATGCCACGCATTCTGAGTTGGACAACCTGTTTGCGCCGTAGGTTGGGTTGAGTCCGCGTTCTTTGCGGATGAAGCCCAACATCGGATGTTTGGCACTCGTTGGGCTTCGCCGGATGCAGCCCGGCTCAGCGCCAACCTACACGTCGAACGGCGGCAGTTTCTTTTTGACCGCGGCGTTTTTCAGCACGACGTATTGCGGCAATCCGTTCTTGCCGTAAGGCGGCGGTGCTTCACCGCGGATCAGCGGCGCGAGGTATTGGCGCGCGGCGGCGGTGATGCGGAAACCATCCTTCGCGATGAACGCGGACGGCAGTTTCTTCTCGCGATTGGCGATCCTGTCGAGCCTCGCGGTTTCGATCTTCCAGCGGTACGGTGAATCGGAGATGCGCTTGATCACCGGCATAACCGCGTTCTCACCGGAAAGCGCGAGTTCCACCGCTGCCTTGCCGACCGCCAGCGCGTGCTCCAGGTCGGTCTTCGACGCGACGTGCCGCGCCGAGCGTTGCAGGTAGTCCGGCATCGCCCAGTGGGTTTTGAGATTCAGTTTGCCGCGCACCAACCCGGCGAGCGCGGGCGCGACGCCGCCGAGCTGCGTGTGGCCGAACGCGTCGGTGCCGGCGTGCGCGTCGGCGACGAACCCACCATCCGCGTAGCGGATGCCTTCGCTTGCAGCAACCACGCAGCAGCCGACGCGATCCACCGTTTCATGCACGCGTTGCAGGAACGCGTCGGCGTCGAACACGCGCTCGGGGAACAGGATGATGTGCGGCGCGTCATTCGCGTGTTCACCGGCCAGTCCCGCAGAGGCCGCGATCCAGCCCGCGTGCCGGCCCATCACTTCCATCACGAACACCCTGGTCGAGGTGTCCATCATCGATACCACGTCCAGCGCGCATTCGCGCAAGGACACCGCGGTGTATTTCGCGACCGAGCCGAAACCCGGGCAACAGTCGGTGACGGCAAGGTCGTTGTCCACCGTCTTGGGCACGCCGATGCAGCGGATGTCGTAGCCCATGGTCTTGCCGAGCTGCGACAGTTTCAGCGCGGTGTCGGCCGAATCGTTGCCGCCGTTGTAGAGGAACCAGCGGATGCCGTGCGCGCGGAAGACTTCGATCAGGCGTTCGTAGCGTGCGCGGTCTTCCTCCAGTGACTTCAGTTTCACCCGGCACGAACCGAACGCGCCGCCCGGCGTGTGCTTGAGTGCCCGGATCGCGGCCGGCGATTCTTTCGTGGTATCGATCAGGTCCTCGCGCAGCGCGCCGAGGATGCCGTTGCGCGCGGCGTAGGCGGTGACCTTGTGCTTGCGGCAGGTTTCGATCACCGTGGCGGCGCTGGCGTTGATCACGGCGGTGACGCCGCCCGACTGCGCGTACAATAACTTGCCCTTCAAATTCGGGCCTGCGGTTCTCGGGGTTGCGTTCATGCGGTGCTCGGCGCTTGACGTGGCGTTGACGGGGTGGTTGCACTGCCGCTAGCGTACCCCTCGCGAGTCAATTTGCAATGTAAGGTTCCGCGTTCGCCGCGGGCCGAAAGGAGACGCATGCGCATCGTATTGCTCGGCGCGCCCGGATCGGGCAAGGGCACCCAGGCCAAGCGGCTGAAGGTGGATCTCGGCATCGCGCACATTTCCACGGGTGATCTGCTGCGCGCGGCGGTCAAGGCCGGTACGTCGCTCGGATTGAAGGCGAAAGCGGTGATGGAATCCGGGCAGCTGGTTTCCGACGGCATCGTGCTGGGCCTGCTGGAAGAGCGCCTCGCGCAATCCGACACGAAGCCCGGCTTCGTCCTCGATGGTTACCCGCGCAACCTCGCGCAGGCGAACGCGCTGGACGGACTGCTGGCGCGCGTCGGCCAGCCGCTGGATGCGGTGGTGAAGTTGAACGTGCCGGATGCCGCCATCGTCAAGCGTTGCGAAATCCGCTTCGAGCAGGAGCATCGCGCCGACGACAACCCCGAAACCGTGCGCAAGCGTCTCGCGGTGTACGCCGAACAGACCGCGCCGGTCGCGGACTTCTATGCGCAACGCGGATTGCTCACCGAAATCGATGGCGTCGGCGACATCGATGCGATCGGCGATCGCGTGCTCGCCGCGCTGCGGGCGCGCGGGTAGTGCGTTGACAAGTTTCAGCTTGCCTGCGTTTCTCGACAGCCTTCTCGGCATATGCCGGTTCCGGCGTGGCCCGGAGGACATGCCGTATTCGCCGCCGTTGCTGATCGCGCTGCTGATTGCCTGCGGCGCGCTGCAGGCGTTCTTCAACGTGTACAACGGCGCTGCGCCGGGCGTGGCTGCGGCGGTCCTGGTCGGTGGCCTCGGTCTCATCGGTGCGCTCCACTTGTTGTTGCGCGGCCGCGGCAAGTCGTTGCGCTTCGTGCAGACGATGACCGCGCTGGCGGCGGTGTACCTGCTGTTCGGCGTGGTCATCGACGCGCTCATCTCCTGGTTGTCACTGGCCGCGTTGAGCAAACAGGTTCTCGAGCACCCCGAACACCCGCCCGCGCTTACCACGTTGCAGACGCTGATGATCCCCGGCGTGCTCGGGCTGGTCATCTGGCAGTTCTGCGTATTCGTCGGCATCGTGCGCCGCGCGCTGGAGATTCCCGTCGCGGGCGCGGTGCTGGTGCTCCTGCTGCTGTTCCTGGTCGACTGGTTCGTCGCCAGCCTGGTGGCATCCGCAATGGGCGTGGTTTGAGGAGTCGTGGCACCCATGCGCATCCATATCCTCGGTATCTGCGGCACCTTCATGGGCGGCATCGCGGCGCTGGCGCGCGAGCTGGGCATCGAAGTCGAAGGCTCGGACGCGAACGTTTATCCGCCGATGAGCGACCAATTGCGCGCGTTGGGCATCACGTTGCAGGAAGGCTGGTCCGCCGGGCACCTGCAACCCGCGCCTGACGCCGTGGTGGTGGGCAACGCGCTGTCGCGCGGCAATCCATCGGTCGAATACATGCTGGACGAAGGCTTGCGTTACACGTCCGGTCCGCAGTGGCTGGGCGAGAACGTGTTGCGCGGCCGCGAAGTGCTGGCCGTCGCGGGCACCCATGGCAAGACCACCACGACCAGCCTGCTAGCGCATCTGCTCGAGTCGGCGGGATTGATGCCCGGCTTTTTGATCGGCGGCGTGCCGGGCAACTTCGGTGTGTCGGCGAGATTGGGTGGAAAACCCCGCGTGAGGGACAGGAAAAAGGCGAAAAAGGGGACGGAGGCAATTAATGTTGCGTCCGCCGCGCCAGCAATCCCGCCCGTGTCTGCGTTAATTGCCTCCGTCCCTTTTTTTGTACTGGAGGCGGACGAATACGACACCGCGTTCTTCGACAAGCGTTCGAAGTTCGTGCACTACCGGCCGCGCATCGCCATCCTCAACAATCTCGAATACGACCACGCCGACATCTTTCCCGATGTTGCGGCGATCCAGCGGCAATTCCACCACCTCGTACGCACGGTGCCGGGCAACGGCCACCTGATCGTCAACGCCGAAGACGCGCGGCTGGCCGAGGTGCTGGCGATGGGTTGCTGGACGCCGGTCGAGACCTTCGGCATCGACGCGGGCGACTGGCGCGCACGCCTCCTGGCCGCGGACGGGTCCGCCTTCGCGGTCACGCATGCGGGCAGTCCGATCGGCGACATCCGCTGGAACCTCACGGGGCGACATAACGTGATGAACGCGCTGGCGGCGTTGGCAGCGGCGCACGCGGCGGGCGTCGATCCGAAAATCCTGTTGCCCGCCTTTGCCAGCTTCGAAAGCGTCAAGCGCCGGATGGAATCGTTGGGCGAAGTCGATGGCGTGCACGTGTACGACGATTTCGCGCATCACCCGACCGCCATCGCGACCACCCTTGCGGGGTTGCGCGCGAAAGTGGGCGGCGCGCGCATCCTGGTTGCGCTGGAGCCGCGCTCCAATTCCATGCGTGCCGGTGCACACGCCGCGATGCTGGCTCCCTCGCTGGCCGACGCGGATGCCGTGGTGTTGCTGCAGCGGCCCGAGTTGCCGTGGGACGCGCACCACGTGACCGACGCGCTGGCGGGCCGCGGTGTCACCGCGCCGTCGGTGGCTGAGCTGATCGCCGCGTTGCGCGCGCAGGCGCGACCGGGAGACCACGTCGTGTTCATGTCCAACGGCGGGTTCGACAACGCGCCGCGGCGATTTATCGACGCCCTGCGCGAACACGAGGCCTGTTGACACCGTGTCACGCAGCTCACTTGGCATGGCGTCAATAGGCCCTAAACTCGGGGCGTGAGGCGTCGCGAACTTCCCCTGTTTCCGCTCAACGCCGTGCTGTTCCCAGGCAGCACGCTGGG
>JAGWZT010000128.1 GCA_018971925.1 Lysobacteraceae bacterium
AGAGGGTCTGCGTCGCCGACTTCTTGTGCTGGAAGATCGCCTCCGCGTCAGGCTGTATGAAAAAGACCGCGGGCGCCATACCAATATTCGCCTGACTCGCGAAGGGAACCTGTTTTACACCAAGTCGGTACAATTTCTTGAAGAAGCAAAAACACTGACCGAGTTATTCGATTACGAGCAATCATCCCGGGATATAAAAATCGCGATCAGCAATTATGTTGCCGATCACCATTTGAGTTCCATTTTGAGAGATTTTCACAGACAACTTCCCGATGTCGCCATCCAGGTGACAGCCGGCACCGAGCAGCAAGTCGTCTCAACGATGCAACAGGATAGCAGGGTCAAATTGGGCATATGCGTATGTGACAATTTTCCTGGAGATCTCATTCGGCGCCAATTGTTTTCCATGTCATGGTGCTTCGTCGCTCAGCTGGAACACCCCTTGTTGCAACGACCAAACGTTACTTTGGCGCAACTCGCCGATGAGCCTTTGATCATGTCTCAACACGGCTGCCCGGCACGGCAGAGGATACTGGAAGCCTTCCATCAGAAATCGATTACCCCTAACGTTGCCATTGAAGTCACCACGACACAAATGGTTTTGAATCTGGTTGAGGCTGGTATCGGTACTGCGATCATTCCGATTTCGCGACCATGTGCGATATTTCGAGGCCGGCGCGTCAGTCAGGTTCCTATCATGGATGCCATACAGCCGATTGAATTTGCCATCTTGGCGCAGAAAGATTTATTGGACGACACTGGTGCCTCGAAGCTGCTCGACTGCATATTTGATCAATTTGGGCACAAGCGTCTCGCCAAGAAGGCAATACTGGGCCATGGCAGCCATTCGAGCCCGGATAAGTGCCTATTGGCCCGAAGTGCCTGATTAGGGAACCTCTGTGGTTTTGCTCGTCATTCCGTGGCCGCCAGGGCTCTTCGTGGCGGGACCCGACCGCGTTGGCAGAGCCTGTCCCCGACTTGATCGGGGAATTGCCAACGCGAACGCCCCCGGATCGAGTCCGGGGCAGGCTCCGGCGGCGCGTAGCGCGAGCGCCATGGATGCCGCGAGTCAATCCAGTGCCATTGCACGTCAACGGGTTACAACAAAGACACGGGCACGCGCAGTGAATGTTATTTTTCCTTACGCGATGCGCAGTCGATAACTGGAGCGGCAGTCCGAATGCACCGGCCATTTCAAGGGCGCAGCCGCTACGTGACGCAGTGTCCGGATTCGTATGCCGTTTGACGCGATGGCCGCAACAGCGCTGGGCTCGAGCGGTGATAGGCAAATCCCAAGGGGTATGCATTGGGTGTGCCGCAAACATCTATTCAGGAAACTCCGCCAATTCCGGAATACAGGACGAATATCCTCGCCAGCGGCCGACTGATGTGGCGTAGATCGGCTGCCGTGCTTGCCACACGCTTGCAGAAGCGATCGGCGCGGCCGCATGCGTTCCTTCCACTTCGGCCGCACCGATGAATTTGCGCAGTTGCGCCAGAGTGGCTTGAGGATCGGCGACCAGGTCTTCGTAGCGCATGGTATGCATCGGTATCGCAAGTGACCTTTCCCAATGTCGCATCAACGATTCGTAGCCTTCCACGTAGCCGGCGATGCTGGCAAAATCGTAGGCGAACGCGCAATCCGTATGGGCGAAATCTTGACTCCACAATGACAGCGCGGTGTCGCGCCGATTGCGCTGGCATACGATCACACGTGCCTGGGGAAACATTGCGTCGATCAAATGTAGGTAGCGGAAGTTCAGCGGGTCTTGATCGATGTACCAGGTCGCAGACGCATCATCCTGCCGTGAATGAGTGAAATAAAGCTGTGCGGCTTCGGTGATGGCCGCAGAATTTCCCGTGTGCCTGCCGTTGATCAGGGTATCGGCAACGAAACGCAGCGTCCGCAGTTCGCCGCGATCTCGCGCAGCCGCGCTGCGCGCCAACTGGGCGGCAGTCAAGGTCGTGCCGCTGCGCGGCAACCCGACGACGAATACCGGGATGAACGATTCGTGTAGGCCGTTGCGCAGGCGAACAACGCGTTCCGTCTTGCGCGAGTTCACGAAAGTGCGCCATGCGACATCGCTCCACGGCAAATCGCTACGTACCAGCGCATTTGCTTCGCGCAGCAACGCTGCAGCCTGATTGCGATCACCTACGTCATCGCAGGCTTTGGCCAAGCCAAAGCCAGTAGCCGCGCGCGAACGCGCCGAGTATGCAGTATTATTGAATTGGGCGGTGAAGCGCGCAAAATCAGCATCGTGCGGATCTGTGTAGCGGTGCGTGTGCGCCAGCGCGCCGAGCACATGCCATACGTTGAGATCAACGCCGGCATTGAGCGCGGCAAGATAACGTGCACGGGCCTTTTCGAAATCACCCAGCTCGCGCGCGATATTCCCGGCCACGGCAAGCAGCGCGGGTGAAGCACGACCGCGCGCGACAACGACATCGCAAATACCGTCTGCCAACGACTGGCGTTGACATTCCTGGATGAAGCGCGCCCCGCGAAAACTTATCTCTCCATCGAAATCGCGCGCACGACAGAGTGAGAAAACCGCATGGCAAGCTGCATTCAATCGTCCCTGGCTGCGCAAGACTTCGGCAAGCAGCATCGCAGCGTCGTCGCGCTGCGGTAGGTGTTGCACGAGTCGCCGCAACAGCGCTTCGCTTTCGGCAACCCGGTTTTGCCGCCATAAAGTTTGGGCAGCGGAAAACTGCGCGTCCGCATCGTTATGGTCGATCGCCGACATGCCAATTCTGCACGCTTTCCTCATATGATAGCCAATTTCCTGAACATCGCTCGCAAGTTTTCACGATGGCATCACCCCAACTGCCAGGGTCATCACGCCTGCACGGGCTGACGCCGAACGCGGCTCAACAGGTGATGGCTGCGGCGCAAGCGCTGGAGTTGGGCCGGCAGGACAAAGCTGCACTGCAACTGGCGCCAGTACTCTCGTCGCATTCAGATCGCCCTGAAGTGCTGCGTTTGCACGCTGGCATTCTCAACTTGCGCGGCGATAGCGCGGGAGCGCTCGCCGCGATGCGGCGCGCGATCGTGCTCCGGCCGAACGATCCGCTGTGCTACAACACATTGGGTTCGATTCTCGGCGCCAGCGGGGATTCCGATGGGGCAATCCGGGCCTTGCGACGCGCCTGCGAACTGCGGCCCGGTCTCGCAACCGCCTGGTACAACTTGGGCGTCATCCTTACGCACTGTGTACGTCACGAGGAAGCCATTCAAGCCTTGCAGAAGGCTGTACAACTTGCTCCCGACCATATGGAAGCGCGTGCGTTGCTGGCTGATATGTTGCACGTGAGCGGTCGTATTCAGACGCCACAAATGCATATCGCGAGATATTGGCCGAGAAGCCACGGACCGGCATGGCATGGTGGGGCTTGGCCAATATCAAGACATTGCGTCTGGAGCCAAGCGATGTCGAACGGATGCGACGCACGCTGCAGGATGCCAATGCGAGCGACGACGATCGTATCGCAACCGGTTTCGCTCTCGCCAAGGCGCTCGAGGACGATGGACGTCTTGCCGAAGCGCTTCGTGCGCTGGCGCAAGCCAACGACATCGCCCGACGTCGTCGCGGGTGGAACGCGGCGACATTTTCCGCCGGCATCGACACCATGATGAAAGCTTTTGCTGCATCATCCACCATCGCGGAAACACCCGAACGCGGTTTCGACGTCGTATTCATCGTTGGCTTGCCTCGTTCCGGTACCACGTTGGTGGAACAGATCCCCGCTTCGCATTCCAAGATCGAGAACGAATACACCCGCACATTCGAAGATCTCGCCAGGTTCTGGCGCGACTTCGATCGCATAGCGAATCGCTGGACGGCCTTGCACCCATCGCACGTCTATCAGCACGAGTGCGAAGCGCTGATAGCCGGTCCCGAGCGAGGCATCCGCAAGCTGCTAGATTTCTGCAGATTGCCGTTCGATGAAAGTTGTCTGCGTTTTCACGAAACCAACCGCGACGTGCGCTCGCCCAGTGCGACCCAAGTCAGGCAACCACTGCGTTCCGGCACCGCACGCGGTCAACGTCACGGTGCATTGCTCGATCCGCTTCGCGTGGCCCTCGGCTTGCCCTTGTTCGAGACCTACTCTTGATCGATACCCGCGACGAGCAGGTGTGGCTTTCGGAAATACGCGCGCAAGTTTCGTGCGGCGATGTTCAGCATGCCCAAGTGATGTTGACGAAGGCTCTGAATGATTATCCGACCTCGATCGAACTGCGCCGTCTGCAAGCCGGACTCTTCCAGCAGGCTGGGCGCAGCGCCGAAGCAGAGGCGATTTTTCACCAACTGCTTGCGCAGAGCCCAGGCGATACCACCTCGGCTTTCTCGCTCGCGCGCACTTTGAAAGAACAGGGCCGCGTGGCCAAACTTGCTTCGGTCCTGCGCGACTGCCTTGCGCATGAGACGAACCGCGGCGATGCCAACCTGGCGATCGCTGGCATCGAATTCCTCGACGACTGCGAGCGCGAACGCGATGCGGCAGCCATAGCGCAAGCTGCAATTGCAGATATCCCGGACGACCCGCGCCTGCACGCCTACGCAGGCATGCTCGAGATCCAGTTGGGTGATTTTGAACAGGCGCGCCAACATTATCTGTTTGCCTTACACGACGCGCGCGCTTGGGAATGGCATGTTCCGATCGGGCTGTCTTCTGCACAACGCTACACAACCCACGATCATCCGGATTTCGCATTGTTCAGTACCGGACTTCAACGCGACGACCTTTCCGACAAGGCGCGCGCGGAACTCCACTTCGCCGCGGGCAAGGCCCGTGATGACATCGGCGAATACGAAGTCGCCGCGCGTCATTTCCGCGAAGGAAATTCCATCGCGCATCGATTGACGAAATGGTCGCGCAAGTCGTGGCGGCGCGCCGTGGAGGCTCGGCTATCGACACAATCGGTCGGGCACCCGCCAGAACATTCAGACGATTTCATGCCGGTGTTCATCGTCGGCATGCCCCGGTCCGGCACCACCTTGTTGGCGGAACTTCTCTCGCGTTTCCCAAAAACATGCAACCGCGGCGAATTACCCTGGATTGCCCTACTGGCGCAGCGGCCAGAACTTGTCGGCAATCCGGATCTCGCCGCGCTCGCGCGTGCGGCCGCCATATACGCCAGTCAATCTCGCCGAGACGATGCAGAAGAGGCGCGCTGGTTCATCGACAAACAACCACTGAATTTCCGCTACCTCGATCTGATGCTGGCAATGTTTCCGCACGCAAAGATCGTCCATTGCCAACGCAGCCCGCGCGACACCGCATCGTCATTGTGGATGCAGTGCTTCCGGGAAGAAGTGCAGGGTTATGCCTACGACTTCGCCGACATCGCATTGGTAATGCGCGATGAGGAGAAACTGATGTCGCACTGGCGCGAGTTGTACCCGCAGTCAATCTACGTCGTGCGTTACGAGGATGTTGTCACGGCGGCCGAGGAGACCATCAACGCACTCGGGGCATGGATCGGATTGCCGGCGCATGGTCCGATTGCGCTGGATCCGCTTTCGGGTGGCGCCCGCACCATCAGCACGGCCAGTCTCTGGCAGGCGCGGCAACCGATCAATGTGCGCTCGATAGGGCGCTGGAAGCACTACGTGCCGCACGTTTCGGAGTTGTTGCGGTTTTCCGAATAGTCGGGTGCCGCGCCGGCCAAAGTCGGCATGCCGAGCGCCTTTCGCAGCGGATCGAGCAGGGCGCCATAGTTCGCCGCTTTGGTTTCATGCCTTCGCATCGGCTGGCGCACCTGGGCAGCGCTCAAGGTGTGTACATTGCGGCGGGAAAGGTGAAATGTCAGGCAGGCCGGATCAAACGGCAGTTCGCAGAACTCCAGCAGCGCATGTATCTCTGCTTCGGGATTTTCTGTCAAGGCTTCGTATCGCTGTTCGCGGACATGCTTGGGATCGTGCGTTGCCCGCCATGACGCAGCGCGATCGAACGCCTTCCAGAACAATGCGAGGTGATCGATGTCGTAGGTAAACTCCCAGCCACGTGTGAAGAATTGCTTGAAGCACGACCAGCAGTTTTCCAGTGGATCACGTCGACTAATGACTACGCGCGCGCCCGGCAGCATTGCCCGGATCGCCCCCAACGCACGCCAGTTGTTGGGCATCTTGTCAGTAAAGCGCACGTTTCCGCTGAAACGCGCGGTCAACTGGAGGTAGCGTTGCCCGAGCCGCAGCCAGTCTTGGGCTGT
>JAGWZT010000129.1 GCA_018971925.1 Lysobacteraceae bacterium
CCAAAGCCAAGCGCCCGGCACGACGGTTTCGGCAACATCGTGTTGCCTCAACTTCCCTGTGCTTCTCGCGCCAATCAGGCCGGCGCGAACTACTCGCCACATCCCTGTGGCTCGCCCTTCGCTGACGCTCAGAGCCGCCTGCGGCGTTCAAATCGGCAGTCCCTGCCGCTTTAGTCGCACGTCCATGTGCTCAAACATGCGCGCCTTGCTCCCGCTTGGCGCTGCGATGCTCGGCGTCGCGCAAGGGCGCAGGAAGAGCTCTGCTTCGATGACGGTCATCCATGGCCTGCAATTTGGCCGGCTGCGGGGCTCCGGCTTGTGCAGGCCGAAGCCACGCAATATATGCCGCCGGCTTGCGGTCAACGCGAGGACCAGCTCTCAAGCTCCAATGAAAACGCGTTCTTGCCGCGTTGGTCGATCTTGACCGGCGCGGACACCTTCGCTGGCGCAAACCACGCCTCGAACGCGTCGCCGCCGTCGGTGCGGCTGACGCGGGTGGCATCGAAAGTGCCGGCGGGTACGCTCACTTGCTGCTTGCCCCGGGCGGCGTAATGCTGCGTTTCGATGCGGTCGCGCACGGCGACCGGCAGCGTGAAGCTGTTCTTGCCGTCCGCGAGCCCCGCGGCAAGCGCGAGCGGAATGGTGTGGCGTTCCACCACACCTGACTGGGTGGCGAAATGGAAATTGCCGTTGTCGTCCACGTCGATGCTGTGGTTGGCCCAGTCGAAGCGCACGCTGCGCCGCTTGGTCTTGAGCGCAGACTTCATGGTGTAGTCGTAACCGATGCCCTGTGGCAGGTCGCCCACCCATTTGAAGATGGAAACTTCGCGGGTGCTGGCGGCGAGCAGTGAGGCGATGCCTGCGGTGCCCCTGCTTGCGGTCGCGAACGTCCAAGTGCCGTTCGCGCCGGGCGCGAGCGTGAGCGTAGCCTCGCCGATGGGTGAACCGTTTTGCAGAACCCGGTAATGCGCGGTGAACGCGGGGACGGGTGACGCGGCGATGGCGGCCGTGCAAAACACGGCCAGCGCGACGGCGAGGATGAGACCGAACGGGCGACGGGGTTGCATGGTTTTGAACAGCCTGAAACAGACAGCGTGCAGCCTGCCGTGGCAAGGCTGAACGCCGACCTCACGCGGCGGTCAGATGACCGGCTGTGTCGAGTCGCAGCGGCGCCGGGATCGTGTGGCCGCGAAACAGGACCTTGCCCTCGCGCTCATGCACTTCGCCGCGGGCGATCGCACCAACGCATGCGACCAGCAGGCGATGCTCCTGGGGCAACAGCCGGGCCGCGAGCGCGTCGCCGGTGTCGCCGAGATGCATGGCGATGCGTGCCTGCGCGATCACCGGCCCGCCATCCAGTTCGGCGCTGACGAAATGCACGCTGGCACCGTGCTCGGTGTCGCCGGCCTTCAGCGCGCGGCGGTGCGTGTGCAGCCCGCGGTATTTCGGCAGCAGCGAAGGATGGATGTTGATCATCTTTCCCACCCATTGCGCCGTGACCGCGGCATCGAGGATGCGCATGTAACCGGCCAGCACCACCAGCTGCGCGCCGCTTGCGGCAACGTTGGCGAACAGCGCTTCGTCGAATTCGCGACGCGACGCGAACGTTTTCGGATCGAGCGCCAAGGTGGGAATGCCGTGCGCCTCCGCGTTGCGCAGCGCCGGAGCGTCGGCCTTGTCGCTGGCGACCAGCGTCAGCTTGATCGGCAGCCTTCCGGCATCGCGCGCGTCGATCAGGGCCGCGAGGTTGCTGCCGCGGCCGGAGGCGAGCACCGCGACGGGAAAGGTCATGCGATGCGGACGCGCTTGTCGCCCGCGGCTTCGACCACTTCGCCGATGGTCCAGCTTGAAAGGCCGGATTGCGCGAGCGCAGCCTGCACGCCGGCCACGTCGCCGGGCGCGAGGATCACGGTGAAACCGATACCGCAGTTGAAGGTGCGCCACATTTCTTCGCGCGGCACCTTGCCTTCGCGTTGCAGCCAGTCGAATACCGGCGGCAGCTTCCAGCTCGACGATTCGATCGCCAGGCCAAGCCCATCCGGCACCACGCGTATGATATTTTCCTGCAGGCCGCCGCCGGTGACGTGGGCCATGCCGTGGATCGTGCCGCGCCGCGCGCGCAGCAGCTTGAGGATCGGCTTCACGTAGATCGTGGTCGGCGCCATCAGCGCGTCGGCCAGTTTCACGCCGCCGACGTCGAGATCGAACGGCGAACCCGCGCGCTCGACGATCTTGCGGATCAGCGAATAACCGTTGGAATGCGGCCCGCTGGACGCGACGCCCAGCACCACGTCGCCCGCGCGGATCGCGCTGCCGTCGATGATCCCCGATTTCTCCACCGCACCGACGTTGAAACCGGCGAGGTCGTATTCGCCCGGCGGATACATGTCGGGCATCTCGGCCGTCTCGCCGCCGACCAGCGCGCAACCGGCCAGTTCGCAGCCCCTGGCGATGCCGCCCACCACCGCGACGGTGGTGTCGATGTCGAGCTTGCCGGTTGCGAAATAGTCGAGAAAGAACAGCGGTTCGGCGCCCTGCACCAGCACGTCGTTGACGCACATCCCGACAAGGTCGATGCCGATGGTGTCGTGGCGATTCAGTTGCTGTGCCAGCCTCAACTTGGTGCCGACGCCGTCGGTTCCGGAAACCAGCACCGGTTCGCGATATTTTTTCGAAAGATCGAACAGCGCGCCGAAGCCGCCAAGGCCGCCCATCACTTCCGGGCGAAAGGTTTTGCCGACCAGCGGTTTGATGCGTTCGACCACCGCGTTGCCGGCGTCGATGTCCACGCCCGCGGCGCGGTAGGAAAGAGCTTCGTCGTTGGAGGTCACGGCATTCGTGCGGCGGGCGCCGGCGCTGGCTGGATCGGCAATGATAGACGCTGAAGCCGTGATTGGGCAGACTTGCGGGCGTGCGATCGGAGGTGCGCGGCCATGATGCGAGCTTGGGTGTTTCTGTTGTGCGTGCTGGTAACCACCGGTTGCGCGTGGGCACAGGCCGCGCAGCCGGCAGCCGCAGGCGCGCCCGCGGCGCCCCCGGCCAGTCCCTACTCGGCCACGGTGCCGGTGGCGGGCACCAGCGACGCCCAGCGCAGTGCGGCGATTGCGGCGGCGTTGACCGTGGTGCTGCAGCAAACCTCGCCGGGATTCACCCCCAGCACCGACATGCTGTCGAGCGCTTCGGGGTATGTGCGTGATTTCCATTACCGGCGCGCGGCGTCCGGCGCCGGTCTGGAGCTGGAGGTGGATTTCGATCCCGGCGCGATCGGACGCCTGGTCGCGCAAGGCGGCGGTGGCGCGGGCGCACCCGCTACGGCGGGCGCCGGGGCTACCCCATCCGCGCCTGCGGGTACAGCGGGCGTATCGGGAACGGCCGCCACGAGCGGCATCGGCACGCTCTGGGTCAACGGTCTCGACAGCACCCATGCATTCGCCAGCCTGATGTCGCTGCTGCGCGGGAATGACCAGTTGCATGACGTGGTGCCGATCGGCGCCCGCGACGACGGCGTGCTGCTGCAGGTGGGTTACAGCGCGCCGCTGGCGACGGTGATCGCGGCGCTGGAAGCACCGAACGGTCATCTGGCCCAGGCCGCGCAGGCGCATCCGGGTGCGGACGCATCCTTGCAGTGGAATCCATGAGTGTGTCGATCGCGTGAGCGGACGAGCCCAAATGACGGGTGACGCGGCCGCTACGCCGTGGCGGCATCTGCCCAATTTCATTTCCGCGTTGCGGATCGCGTTGGTGGCACCGTTGCTGGTGACGATCCTGTTCGGACGCAACGAGCTCGCGCTGGTGATCGCGGCGGTGGCCGGGATGTCGGACGGCGTGGACGGCTGGCTCGCGCGGCGGTTCCACTGGCAAAGCCGGTTGGGCTCGATGCTCGATCCGGTGGCCGACAAACTGATGCTGGTGGGCTGCATGGTCGTGTTGGGGTGGCTCGATGAAGCGCCGCACTGGCTGGTGATCCTGGTGGTCGCGCGCGACGCGGTCATCGCGCTGGGTGTGCTGGCGTGGCACCGTGTGCTGCGCAACTTCGAGGCGCATCCGAGCTGGTTGTCGAAAGCCACCACGCTGGCGCAGATCCTGTTCGTGCTGTGGGTTCTGGCCGGTCGCGCGTTCGGCTGGCAGGCGGGGATGACCATCCCGGTGTGGATCGTCGCGGCGCTCACCGCGGCCAGTGGATTGGATTACGTGGTGCGCTGGGGCCGCATGGCCCGGCGCGAACTCAAGGGGCGGAGCGTGGCGCCATGAGCAATGTGCAACGCTGGCAATGGCTGGTCATCGTGGGCGTGGTCGGATGGCTGGTGTGGTTGCTGTCGCCGATCCTGATGCCGTTCATGCTGGCGGCCGTGTTCGCCTACCTCGGCGATCCGCTGGTCGACCGCCTGGAGCGCCTGCGCATCGGGCGCGGTCTGGCAGCCAGCATCGTGTTCCTGGTGATGCTGTTGCTGGTTGCGCTGGCGTTGCTGTTGCTGGTGCCCCTGATCCAGCGCCAGATCGCGCGCTTCATCGCCGCGCTGCCGGGCTACGTGGCGTGGTTCACGCACACCGCTGTGCCGTGGCTGGAACACAAACTCAACATTCCGGCCAGCGAGTTCGATACGTCCACCTTGATCGCGCGGGTGCGTGAACACCTCGGCACCGTCGGTGGCATCGCCGCCGCCGTGCTCGGCTACGCCACGCGTTCGGGCCTGGCGTTGATCGGCGTGGGTGTCGCGGTCGTGCTGGTGCCGGTGGTGACGTTTTACCTGCTGCGTGACTGGGACAAGCTGGTCGCGACCATCGATGCGCTGTTGCCGCGCGAAGCGCAACCCACGATCCGCCGCCTCGCGCGCGAAACCGATGGCGTGCTGGGAGCGTTCGTGCGCGGCCAGTTGCTGGTGATGCTGGGTCTCGCGATCTATTACGCGGTGGCGTTGAAGCTGGTCGGCCTGGATGTCGGACCGCTGATCGGCATGATCGCGGGTCTGGTCAGCTTCGTGCCGTACCTCGGGTTCATCATCGGCATCGTCGCCAGCGTCATCGCGGCGCTGGTGCAATTCCACGATGCACTTCATCTGATCCTGGTACTGGTGGTGTTCGGGATCGGCAGTCTGCTGGAAAGCTACATCCTGGTGCCCAAGCTGGTGGGTGACCGCATCGGCCTGCATCCCGTCGCGGTGATCTTCGCGGTACTGGCGTTCGGCGAGTTGTTCGGATTCATGGGCGTCCTGCTGGCGCTGCCGATGGCGTCGATCGCGATGGTGTTGTTGCGTTTCCTGCGCGAGCGTTACGAGGCGAGTTCGCTGTTTGCCGGGCGCGAGCATCCGAAGATCGTGTCGGCGTCGGGCGGACCGGTCAAAGCGACCGACGATGCGCCGCGGGAAGACCGGGAACCTCCTTCCGAACCATGATCCGGCAATTTCCGCTCGACCTGCGTTGGCCGCCGCACCAGCGCCTTGATGCATTCTGGCCCGGTGCCAACGTACCGGCGTTGCAGGGCGTCAGCGATGCCGCGAAGGGTGCGGTGGGCGCGTGGCTGTACCTGCATGGCGCGTCCGGCACCGGCAAGAGCCACTTGCTGATCGGCGCGTGCCGCGCGGCGCTGGAAGCGAACCGCCCGGCGCGTTACGTGTCGTTGGCGCAGCTGTCGACACCGCGCAGTGATGCGATCGCCGGCATCCGGCCCGAAGGCTTGCTGGCGATCGACGACGTCCAGGCGATCGCGGGCGAGCACGATGCCGAGCGCGCGTTGTTCGATCTCTACAACCGCGCGAAAATCGCGGGGGCGCGGATGCTGTTCGCCGGGAACGCGTCGCCGGCGGAGCTCGGCATCACGCTTCCCGACCTGGTTTCGCGCCTGTCGATGTGCACGCAATGCGCGTTGCGGCCGCTGGATGACGCCGGCCGTCGCGCGATGCTGCGCGTCCTGGCCGGGCGTCTCGGCCTGCGCCTCGACGATGATGTGCTGGACTGGTGGTTCGCGCGCCAGCCGCGCGACCCCGCGTCGCTGGTGGCGTTGCTGCAACGCGTGGATCGCGCGTCTTTGGCGGCGCAGCGGCGGATCACGATTCCGTTTCTGCGGGAGTTGCTGCAAGGATCCGTGGAGTGAGGTGAAGATTGCTTTGCGTGGAAGGGGATCGACGCGAAGCATCCGGGATGTCGTCACTGAGTGCATGGCGCACACGACCTCATTCCTCGGGAAGGGCGGTGTT
>JAGWZT010000130.1 GCA_018971925.1 Lysobacteraceae bacterium
ATCCGAACCTTCACGCTGGACCAGTTTCCAGTCGACCGCCACGTGGCCTTGTGGGCCGAGGAATCTTCCCTCGACGGCCTTGCCGGGGAAGTGTTCCACCAACCGTGACGCTTTCGCATCCACCGGCAACGAGGTTTCACGCAGCTCCCCCTGCAAACGGAAATCACCCGCAGCAAGCGTGCCGCCATCCTTGAACGTCAGCGAAAACGGATCGGTAATTTCAATCGTGGCGTGGTGCCACGCGTCGGTCACCACGAGGTTGGACAACGCCCCGCCTCCGAGCTTCCAGCTCGCGGCGACGGTGCCGTTGCCGAACGCGCCTTCCGATGCATGTTCCTGCGCCGCCGTTGCATCGGCGGCCACCGCCACGCCGGCGATCAGCGCCAATGCGAAACAGAAGATACCCGCGCGAACAACGCATCGATGATTGGCGAGCATGCAAAGGTTCCGGCTGCGCGGGAGGCGCCCCGCGCAGCTATTGTGCCGGAACCGTGCGCCGGACTGCGCTTGCTATCGCTTCGACGGAATAAAATCCGGCTCGCCGCGATGCTTCGGCCGCGGCCACGGGCAGATCATCGGCACCTCCCGGCGATATTCGCGATATTCAACGTGCGCCGCGATCAGGTCGCGTTCCTCGAGGAACCGCACCGCGATCAGGATGTAGCCCATGGTCGCGATCGCGAACAGCAGGTGCCCGGTGCTCATACGCGGGATCGCCCAGAACGCGATGATGAAACCCAGCATCAAGGGATGACGAACAATGCGGTAGTAGAAACTGTCGACGAATTCCGGTGGCGTATAGGAGATGCCGCGCGCGCGCAGCCAGACCTGGCGCAACCCGAACAGGTCGAAATGATTGATGACGAAGGTGCCGCTCAGGACGACCAGCCAGCCGAACGCTGACAGCGCATAGAGCAGCCACCACGCCCATCCCTGGCCAACGTCCCAAACGGCTCCGGGCAACGGCCGCCACTGCCAGTACAACAGGATCAACACCAGGCTGGTCAACAGCACATACGTACTGCGTTCGATCGACGGGCTCATCCAGGCTGCCAGCCAATTCTTGAAACCGCGCCGCGCCATCCCGCTGTGCTGCACGGCAAACAGGCCCAGCAGCATGACGTCGACGATCCAGTCGCCAACCGCGCCGGCCGGATCGGGCATCGGATGGTTCAGCGTCTTCGGCAACGGCGCGTCCGCGACGAAGCCGATGGCGTAGAGGAACGTCAGGAAGAACACGACGTAACAAATGACGCCATATAACAATATCGATGCGTTGCGCATGGCTGCCCTCACCGACGATGAACCGTCATGACCCATCCGTTTTACTTACTCGACCAGCGCGACACCGGAACCGCCCATGGCGTCCGGCAGGTCCCTGAGCTTGGTCACGCCGTCCCGGATCGGCAGCACGGTTTCCTGGTAATGCACGTGCACGCCGGGCCGGAAATCGAAATCCTCGATGATGGCCGCGTAAACATCGACCAGTCCCCACGCGGGATGCTCGGTCAACACGTGGCCACCGCAGTTCATGCACCAGCAGCGTACGCTGGCCGGGGTCTTGGCGTAATGGCCGAGTCGTTCTTCGCCCCTGGCAATACGGACTGCCGAGTTCGGCCACAGCGTGAAGGCGTTCACCGGCCCCGCCGACCAGTGTCGGCAGGACTCACAATGGCAATACCCCATCGCCTCGGGCGCGCCATCGAGTTCGAGTTCGACGGCACCACAGAAGCAACGCGCCGTATGTTTCTCGGTATTGTTCATGCGTCCTCCTCCGTTCAATGCTTCATCGCGGATGGCTTCGACGGATCGTCGGCCGGGTCGACATAGTAGATCCGGAACGGACCGTAGAACGAAGAACACCGGATGCCACCGGAATGCGACACGCGCGCAGCGCCACCCGGCCTTTCAGCCTTCCAGCATCGCCTTCCAGCGATCCTTCGCTTCCAACCACCAGTACTGCGCCTGGGCGCCCAGGTAGCCGAACGGCCGGTGGGTGCTCTGCAATCCGAACTCTGCGAATTTGCGCCAACCCTCGCCGCCCTGCGCCAGCGCATCGGCCAGCAGTTCGCCTGCCGCGCCGGTCGGCGCGGTGCCGTGGCCACCGAAGGCCTGCATCCACCACAGGCCATCGCCGCGCGTGCCGAGTTGCGGCATCTGGTGGCGGGCGTAGCTCATCAAACCCGACCACGCGAATTCGATCTTCACGCCTTCCAGTTGCGGAAACACGCGCAGCAGGTCGCGCAGCAGCAGTTTCTTCACCGCCTGCGGCGAACGATTGCGGATGGAAATGCGCCCGCCCCACAACAAACGTTCGTCCTTGAGCGGGCGGTAGTAGTCGAATGCGAAACGTGTATCGTAGATCGCGGCCTCGGTGTGCAGACACTCGCGCAGACGTTCACCCAGGGACTCCGTCACCATCACATAGGTCGCGATCGGCAATACCGCGCGATCGACCTGCGGTTGCAGGTGCGCGAGGTAACCGCCGCACGCAAGCACCACGGTTTGGGCCTGCACTTCGCCTGCATCGGTGCGTATGCGCCAACCAGCGCCGCCGCGTTCGATCTTCCGCACCCGGGAATGCTCGTTGAAATGCACGCCCTGCCCTTGTGCCGCACGGACCAGTCCATGCAGGTAATCGAGGGGATGCAGGTGCAGTGCGTTGCGTTCGAACAGCGCATCGTGATAGCGACCGCTGTGGATCACGCCGCGCAACTGCGATTCCTCCAGCCACTCCCATTCGACGCCATAGGTTTCTTTCAGCAGTTGCTGCCGCGCCTGTAGGATGGACTTGTCGCGAAACCAGTTCGCCCAGATCACGCCGGCATCGACGGCGTCGCACTCGATCGCGTATTGCCTGATGCGGCGACGAATCAAATCCACCGCGCGGGTGGTCGCGCCGTACAGCCCGCGCGCGCGTTCCGCGCCGAGTTGCCGGAGCAGTGCATCCTCACCCAGCGAGTAGCCGGCGAAAACGAAACCACCGTTGCGGCCGGATGCACCATGACCGATGCCTTCGCTCTCCAGCAGCACCACGTCGCGCACGCCGCGCTCGGCGAGGCTGAGTGCCAGGCAGACGCCGGCATAACCACCGCCGACGATCGCGACACGCGCCTCCTGCTGGCCTTCGAGCGGCGGCAGGGATTCGAACGGGCGAGCACTCGCGGCGTACCAGGTATCCGGCATCATCCGCCCAGCATAACGCTGGCCACCGTTTCAGGCTGGAACCAGGCGTTACCGAGCCGGATCAGCGTGCAATCGAAGCGGCTTCCACCAGATGACGCAGATCGGGATCGGCCGCGGCGAAATGCAGCGTCGCCCGCACCATGCCTGCCTTGTTGCCGCAGTCGAAGCGCGTGCCGGCGAAGCGGTGCGCGAGCACCGGCGCTTCGGCCAGCAATGCTGCGATGGCATCGGTCAACTGGATTTCACCGCCCGCACCGGGCGTGGTCTTCTCGAGCAATTCGAAAATACGTGCCGGCAGCACATAGCGGCCCACCACGGCGAGGTTGGAGGGCGCGTCCGCGGGTTTCGGTTTTTCCACCATGTGGCGAATGCGATCGCCACCGCCATCGACGTCGACGATGCCGTACTTGCCGGTATCGGCGTGCGGCACTTCCTCGACCGCGAGTACCCCGGTCTTGCCGTCGGCCGCGCGTTCGGCCATCTGCCGCAATGCACCCGGCCCATCGTTCACGATCAGGTCGTCCGGGAGGATGATGCCGAACGGCTCGTCGCCGATGACGGCTTTGGCGCACAGCACCGCATGTCCCAGGCCCAGCGCCTGTTCCTGGGTGACGTACACGCAACGCACGTGCGGCGGCAGCAGGCCCTGCACCATCGCCAGCAGTTCGCGCTTGCCGGCGCGTTCCAGCGTTTCCTCCAGCTCGTAGGCGGAATCGAAATAATCCGCGATGGAATGCTTGTAGCGGTTGGTGACGAACACCAGCGTGTCGGCGCCGGCATCGACGGCTTCGTCGACCGCGTACTGGATCAGCGGACGGTCGAGCACCGGCAGCATTTCCTTGGCGACGACCTTGGTGGCGGGAAGAAAGCGGGTGCCCATGCCAGCCACCGGGAAAACCACCTTGCGCAGTCGTGTCACGTCTTTTCCTTGATTGTTGCGATTCTGAAATTCGCCTGTTCGAAGCGGCTGTTGGTGAAAAGTCAGGGCGAGGACGGACGCTTACGCGATGCCGGTGGCATCGCGTGTCCGACCAAGCGACCGGCCAAGGATGGCCGGGCCGGCGCCCAGCGCCATGGATGGCTGCTTGCTGAAGCATTTGTCATCGGCATCTCCGACGAAACAGCGATCACGGACGATCGCAGGACTATGCTGCCGTGTCGCCACCGCCCCGCTGCAGCGGCAGCACGTCAGCGATTTGTGCCGGGTCACCGGTTTCCCAGCGGAACGAAGGCAACAGCGCGCCCACGCAATGCCGAAGGCTCGTCTCGTCGAACTTCGCGACTGCGTCGGCGGCGCGCGCCAGCTGCGCCGTGACCAGCGCGGCGGATTGCTGGCGAGGTGCGGCTTCGAAGATCTTCGGGTGCGCCGTACTGTGGTAATTCTCGAGCGGGTGGAACAGTTCCTCGAACAACTTTTCGCCGGGACGCAAACCCGTGTACAGGATCGAGATGTCACGGCCGGGCTGCTTTCCGGCGAGGCGGATCATCTGCTCGGCCAGGTCGCGGATGCGGATGGGTTCGCCCATGTCGAGCGCGAAGGTTTCGCCGCCCTTGCCCATCGCCATCGCCTGCAGGATCAACTGACACGCTTCGGGGATGGTCATGAAGTAGCGCGAAATTTCCGGATGTGTCACCGTCACCGGGCCGCCCGCGGCAATCTGGCGGCGGAACAGTGGTACCACCGAGCCCGCCGAATCCAGGACGTTGCCGAAACGCACGGTGACGAAGCGCGTCGACTGGCCCTCGCCGACGATCTGGCAGATGATCTCGGCCACGCGCTTGCACGCGCCCATCACGCTGGTCGGGTTGACCGACTTGTCGGTGGAAATCAGGACGAAGCTGTCGACACCATGCCGCACGGCGTATTCGGCCACGACGCGCGTGTTGAGCGCGTTGTTGCGGAAGGCCTCGCGCAACTGGTTCTGCAGCAGCGGCACGTGCTTGTATGCCGCCGCGTGGAACACGCGTTGCGGCTTCGACAGCGCGAAGGCGTTGCCGCAGGCGGCATCGTCGCCGCAATCGCCGATCAGGCAGCGCAGCAACAATTCCGGATATTGCGAGCGCAGTTCCTGCTCGATGCGGTAGAGGTTGTATTCCGAAAGATCCAGGATCGTCAGCTCGGAGGCTCCCAGGCGCGCGATCTGGCGGCACAGTTCCGAACCGATCGACCCACCGCCGCCGGTGACGAGCACGCGCTGGCCGCTGATGCTGAGCCTGATCGCGTTCCACTCCAGCTTCACCGGATCGCGGCCCAGCAGATCCTCGATCGCGACCTCCTTCAATTCGTTGAACTGCGCGCGTCCCGAAACCACGTCGTCCAGACGCGGCACGGTACGGAACGGCAATCCGGTGCCCTCGCACAGGCTGACGATCCG
Source organism: Lysobacteraceae bacterium (assembly GCA_018971925.1). Taxonomy (GTDB): domain Bacteria; phylum Pseudomonadota; class Gammaproteobacteria; order Xanthomonadales; family Rhodanobacteraceae; genus 66-474. Next base: position 5,562 of record JAGWZT010000130.1, read on the forward strand.
GCGCATCTGGTCCTTGTCCGCCGACGGCATCGCGATCAACAACATCTCCGCGCCAATCCGGCGCGCGGTTTCCGCCAGCTTGTCGGTGCCGCCCAGCACCGGCACGCCGTGCAGACGCGAACCGCGCAGCGCAGCATCGTCGTCGATGAATCCGGCCGGTATGTAGCGCGTGTCCCGGCGCAGGTCGCGCACCAGCGCCTCGCCCGCGCGGCCTGCACCGATCACCAGTACGCGATGACTGTGCCTGGCGTGGAACAGGTCCAGCTGGCTGTCCTTCCAGTAGCGGTAGGCCAGCCGGGGAGCGCCGAGCAAAATCGCCAACAGCACCGGATAGATCAGCAGCACGGAGCGCGAAATGCCGTACATGCGGTTGTACAGGAACAGCGCAAGGTAGATCACCACCGCGCCCGCAACAACGGCGCGCACGATGTTCCACAAGTCGGGAACGCTGGCGAAGCGCCACAGGCCCTTGTACAGGCCCGTCCAGTAGAACATGGTGGCCTGCACGCCCAGCACGATCAGCGTCTGCCAACTAAACAGGTCAAGTTGCTGGCCATACGGCAGCATCGCGTA
>JAGWZT010000131.1 GCA_018971925.1 Lysobacteraceae bacterium
ACGGCATTCATCGGATTGCCGTGGCCGACGAACAGGGTAGGCATGCGTGCCATCATGCTTCATCTCCGGATCCGCGTGCATGAGGAAGGTGCCAGCCGTGCCGGATCGCCATGTAACGCAACGCGAAACAGGCCAGCCCGCCGACGATCGCGGTGGGCACTGCCTGGATGCCGAGCACGTGGCCAACGACCACGATCGCCGCGCCGACCAGCGCCGCCAGTGCGTAGAGATCGGAACGCAGCACGGTCGGAATCTGCATCACCAGTACATCGCGCAGCATGCCGCCGCCGATGCCCGTGAGCATGCCGAGCAGCGCCGCCATCACCGGATTGAGTCCGTGCAACAAGGCCTTTTCGGCACCCGCCACCGCGAAGAACGCCAGGCCCACCGCGTCGAACCACAACACGGCGTTGTTGTGCCGCGTTACCACCGGATCCCGGAAGAACACGATCAAACCGGCAAGCACGGATACGCCGAGATAGTTCAAGCTTGAAATCGCTGCCGGCGGTACCGCGCCGATCAGCAGGTCGCGGGTGATGCCACCGACGTTGCCGGCCGCGAACGCCAGCACCATCACGCCGAAGATGTCCAGCCGATATTTCACGGCGGCCACCGCGCCGCTGATCGCGAACACGAAGGTACCGCCGAGATCCAGCACCGTCACCAGGATATGGTTCATGGACGAACGCTCCCTGCGGGCCACGCCGGACTATACGCCCACATGGCGTATCGACCGACGCGTGACCGCGTCATGCCGCCAGCCATATCCGCGAGGCGACCACCAGCGCTTCGACGCCGGTCTCGAGCGTCGGATGGATCACCGGCAGGAAGCGCGGGTTGTGATTCGTCGGCAGCTCGTTGATGCGGTTTGCGGCCTTCGCCTTCGCGTAAATGTCCGGATCGGTACCGCCCACGAACCAGAATACCGAGGGCGCGCCCCATTCGGAACCGAACGATCCGAAATCCTCGCTCGCCGATGCGGGACCGGTTTCGTGGACGCGATCCGAAGAAAAGTATTGGCGAAAGGCTTCCGCCACGCGCTTGCTCGCGGCGGTATCGTTGACGGCCAGCGGGTAACGATCCAGCGGCGTGATTTCCGGTTTCCTCGGCGCTCCCGACGCTTCGGCTTCTGCGTTGACGATGCGCTCGATCGCGGCCAGCACGCGCCTGCGCACGCCCTCATCGAACGAGCGCACGTTGAGCTTGATGATTGCTTCGTCCGGAATCACGTTCTCCTTGGTGCCGGCCTGCAGCGCGCCGACGGTGACCACCGCGGATTCCGCCGCCGCCACTTCGCGCGACACGATGGTCTGCAGCCGCAGCACGACCGCCGCGGCCATCACCACGGGATCGATGCTGGCTTGCGGCATTGATCCATGGGCACCGCGTCCGAACAGCCGAATCTGCAGACTGTCGGCCGCGGAAGTGATCGCGCCGGTGCGTCCGCCGAGCTTGCCGGCCGGTCCAACCATCACGTGCTGGCCAAGTACGACATCCGGTTTCGGAAAACGCTTGAACAGGCCGTCATCGATCATCGCCTGCGCGCCCGCGGCGGTTTCTTCCGCGGGCTGGAACACGGCAATCAACGTGCCGTGCCAGGCATCGCGCGCCTGCGCCATCAGCGCCGTCGCGCCGGCCAGCCAGGTGACATGCATGTCATGGCCGCATGCGTGCATCACCGGCACGGTTTTTCCTTCCGGATCGGTTGCCTTGACCTTGCTGGCATACGGCACGCCGGTCGCCTCCTCGACCGGCAGCGCGTCCATGTCGGCGCGCAGCATCACGGTCGGACCATCACCGTTGCGCAACAGCCCGACGACTCCGGTGTTGCCGACGCCGGTCGTCACGTCAAAGCCAGCGGCACGCAACCGCTCCGCGGCGATGCCCGCGGTGCGTGTTTCCTGCATGGACAGTTCCGGATGCGCGTGCACGTCCCTGTATAGCGCCTCCAAATCAGGCAGCAATGTGCCGAGGCCCTGCAAGATCGGATTCGATGCCGCGGTTGCTGTCGTGTTCATCACCACTTTCCTCCGGACTCATGGCGAGCTTCCATCGCGCTGCAACGCCGTTCGGCGTGCCGCCGCAGGTCTGTGCACCGCGCAAACTCTACACCTCGCGTGTGACGTTGGCGGAGTGTCCGAGTCCGTCCAGCGTACACGGGGTGTTGACGTCCGGCCTGCTGAAGTTGCCCGTCCTGCAGCGCGTCTCGCGAGAACCACCAACTGGATCGAGCTGCGGTTCATCACGATACGTCGAGGAGGCGCCGGCATGAAAATCGCGTTGATCGGCTCGAGCGGCCGCGTGGGTTCCCGCTTGTTGGCAGAGATGTCGCGGCGTGGCCACGAAGTCACTGGCATCGCACGGAATACCCGTGACGTGTCGCCACAAGCACACTTGACGTTTCGATCCGCGGACGCCAACCAGCCATCCCGAATCGCGCCGGTGTTGCGCGGCCACGACGCGGTCGTCAGCGCCATGAAGTTTGCCGCAACCGATCCGCACGCCGTGATCGCCGCGGTCAAACAGGCCGCCGTCAAGCGACTGATGGTTGTCGGCGGCGCGGGCAGCCTGGAGGTTTCGCCGGGCGTCCTGTTGATGGATACAGCCGATTTTCCGGACGCCTACAAACCGGAAGCCGCGGCAGGCCGCAAGTTTCTCGGCGTCCTGCGCGACGAGAAGGAACTGGATTGGACTTTCCTGTCGCCTTCCGCCGAATTCGTACCCGGCGAGCGGACCGGCACGTTCCGCCTCGGCCACGACCAGTTGCTCATCGGCGCGGATGGCAAAAGCTGGATCTCGATGGAGGATTACGCGATCGCGTTCGTCGACGAGCTGGAAACGCCACGGCATACGCGCCAACGCTTCACTGTTGGATATTGAGATCTGCCGGATACGCGAAAGCGCCTTCTCAATGCCCGCCTGCCGCCGCGCCGCCGCGCGCGATGAACGGCGGCTTGGCCAGCCACACCACCCCGATCAGCAGGAAGAATCCGATCCCGAGGCCATCGAAGAGATGGTTGAAGGAAATCTGCATGCTCTGCTGGGTGATGACGCCGTTGATGCCTGCCGCGTAGTGCTGCAGCGAACCGCCCATTGCGGCCACGCTCTGGCGGACCTGGGGATTGAACGGGTTGATGTGTTCGGCGAGGTTGGCATGGCTGACCACACCGCCACGCAGCCACAGATAGGTCACGATGGATACCGCGAAGCTCGCCCCGACCGTGCGCAGGAACGTCGCGGATCCGGAACCTTCCGCAATTTCCTGACCCTCCAGATCCGACAACAGGATCGTGAGGATCGGCATGAAGAACAGCGCGATGCCGAGTCCAAGCATCAGTTCCGTCAGCGCCACGGCCCAGAAGTCGACTTCCGTGTCGAAGCTTCCGAAGCGGAAGCAGATGAAGCCCATCACCGCGAACGAAAACGCGGTGAGCCAGCGCAGGTCAAACTTGTGCGCGTACTTGCCGACCCAGAACGTCAGCAGGATCGGGATGACGCCGATGGGCGCGGCCGCGAGGCCCGACCACAGCGCGGTGTATCCGAGCACGTTCTGCAACCACAGCGGCAGCAGCAGCGAGATGGAGAAGAACAACGCGAATGCCAGTACCAGCGCGAGCGTGCCCGCGGCGAAGTTGCGGTGGCGGAACAGGCGCAAATCCACCAGTGGCTCGTCGTCGGTAAGTTCCCAGATCACCCACACCGCCAGCGAAATCGTGGCGACGATCGCCAGCAGAATGATGGTGTGGGAATGGAACCAGTCGAGGTCGTTGCCCTTGTCCAGCAGGATCTGCAGCGACCCAACGCCGAGGATCAGGGTGATCACGCCCACCCAGTCGATGCGCGCCTTGCGCAATTGTTCGACGCGCTTGCCCATCTGCACCGCGACGAGGCCGCAGGCAATGACACCGATCGGAACGTTGATGAAGAAGATCCACCGCCACGAATACGAATCCGTGATCCAGCCGCCCGCGACCGGCCCAACGATCGGCGCCACCACCGTGATCATCGCGATGATCGCCAGCGCCATGCCGCGTTTGTCACGCGGATAGATCGACACCATCAGGCTTTGCGTGATCGGGTACATCGGCCCGCACACCGCGCCCTGCATGGCACGGAACATCACCAGCATCGCAAGGCTGGTGGCAAAACCGCAGGCCAGCGAGAAAAGCGAAAACAGCAGCACCGCCCACACGAACACTTTCACCTCGCCGAAACGACGCGAGAGGAAACCGGTCATCGGCAGCGTGATCGCCTGCGCCACGGTGAACGAGGTGATCACCCAGGTGGACTGATCCTGGCTTGCGCCGAGGTTGCCGGCAATGGTCGGCAACGACACGTTGGCAATGGTCATGTCCAGCACCTGCATGAAGGTGCCGAGCGACAGGCCGATCGTTGCCAGCGACAGGCTGGCGGGGCGGAACGCGCCAAACCCTGCGGCAACCTCGCGCGCTCTCAGGCTCTCGGCCAATTCCTCGGCTTCCTCCGGAGCATTCGTCCTGGTGTCACCAACAGACATGACGATCAGTGCCCGCCCGCGCTCGCGCCGCCGCCGCGCGCGATGAACGGCGGTTTGGCCAGCCACACTACTGCGACCAGTCCGAGGAAAATGAAACCCAGCGCGTCGAACAAATGGTTGAAGGAAATCTGCATCGCCTGCTGGGTGATCACGCCGTTGACCTGCACGGCATAGGCCTGCAAATGGCCACCCATCGCGGCGATGCCTTCGCGCACCCGCGATTCGTAGGCGTTGATGTGTTCACCGAGGTTGGCGTGGTTGATCACGCCGCCGCGCGTCCAGATGTAGGTCGTGATCGAGGCCGAAAAACTGCCGCCGACCGAGCGCAGGAAGGTCGCCACGCCCGAGCCCTCGGCCACTTCGGGCCCTTCGAGGTCGGACAGCAGGATAGTCAGGATGGGCATGAAGAACAATGCGACGCCGAGGCCCTGGAGCAATTGCGCCATCGCGACGTGGTAGAAATCCACGTCCACGTTGAAACGGCCGCGGATGAAGCAGGTCAGACCCATCACGATGAACGCGACGGCCGCGAGCCAGCGCAGGTCGAACTTGTGCGCGTACTTGCCCACCCAGAACGTCATCAGCACCGGGATCACGCCGATCGGCGCGGTCGCAAGGCCCGCCCAGATCGACGTATAGCCGATCGTGTTCTGCAGCCACAACGGCACCAGCAGACCGATCGAGAAGAACGCCGCGTACGCCAGCACCAGCGCGAGCGTGCCCGCCGCGAAATTGCGGTGCCGGAACAGGCGCAGATCCACGATGGGTTCGTCGTCGGTCAGTTCCCAGACCAGGAACACCGCCAGGGAAATTCCCGAAACAATCGCCAACCCCACTATCGTGCCGGAGTTGAACCAGTCGAGCTCGTTGCCCTTGTCCAGCAGAACCTGCAGCGAACCGATGCCGAGGATCAGCGTGACCAGGCCCACCCAGTCGATGCGCGCCCGGCGCAATTGCTCGACGCGCTTGCCCAACTGTCCGGCGACGACGGCGCTGGCGAACAGGCCGATCGGCACGTTGATGAAAAAGATCCATTCCCACGAATAGGTTTCGGTGATCCAGCCACCCAATACCGGCCCCGCGATGGGCGCCACGACGGTCACCATCGCCAGGATCGCCAGCGCCATCCCGCGTTTCTCGCGCGGGTAGATCGAAACCATCAGACTCTGCGTCAGCGGGTACATCGGTCCCGCGACCGCGCCTTGCAACGCGCGGAACAACACCAGTTCATTCATGCTGGTGGCAAAACCGCAAGCCGCCGAACACAGCGAAAACAACGCGGTGGCCCACACGAACAACTTCACTTCACCAAACCGGCGCGACAGGAATCCCGTCAGCGGCAGCGCGATCGCGTTGGACACCGCGAACGAGGTGATGACCCAGGTCGATTGCGTCAGACTCGCGCCGAGGTTGCCGGCGATGGTCGGCAACGACACGTTGGCGATGGTGATGTCAAGCACCTGCATGAACGTCGCGAGCGACAACCCGAGCGTGGCCAGCGTCAGGCTGGCGGGCCGGAATTCACCGAATGACTGGGTTGCGGTGGCAGCGTTCGAAGCCATGAGTGCTTTCGTGAAAAGTCAGGCCACGGAGCTCTTGGCCATGGATGG
>JAGWZT010000132.1 GCA_018971925.1 Lysobacteraceae bacterium
TCGACGCCCAGCGCGCCGTCCTCGAACGAGCCCGAGAACAGGTCGCGCACCTGGAAAGGCGCGTGACCGAACTGGAAACGGCGCGGAAGGTTTAACCGCCTCCCCACAGCGGGTCGCGACGACGCCGGCCGCCGAGGTCGGCGCTTTCGTCTGCGGGAGAACGATCCATGGGTCTGGCCGTTGCCCTCACCCGTGCCTCCGAAGGCATCGTCGCGCCGCTGGTCACTGTCGAAGTGCACCTTTCCGGCGGCCTGCCCGGCACGTCCATCGTCGGGTTGCCGGAAGCCGCGGTGCGCGAAGCCCGTGATCGCGTGCGCGTCGCGATCCAGAACACCCAATTCGAATACCCCAACCGCCGCGTCACCGTGAATCTCGCGCCCGCCGAACTGCCCAAGGACGGCGTCCGTTTCGACCTGGCGATCGCACTCGGTATCCTCGCGGCCGGCGGTCAGGTGCCACACGAATCGCTGAAGGGCTGCGAATTCCTCGGCGAACTGGCGCTGTCCGGCGAGCTGCGGTCGGTGCCCGGCGTGCTGCCGGCGCTGCTGCGCGCACGTTGCGGCAAGCGCTGCGTGATCGTGCCCGCGGGCAACGCGCAGGAAGCCGCGTTGCTCGGCGACGTGGAAGTGCGCGTCGCGCGCACTTTGGCCGACGTCTGCGCACACCTGCGTGGCATGGATCCTCTGCCCACTCCCGACGCGGCCACCGCAGGCGAAACGGCCGACGGCGTTCCCGACCTCGCCGACGTGCGCGGCCAGCTGCACGCGCGTCGCGCGCTGGAGATCGCCGCGGCCGGCGGCCATCACCTGCTGATGGTCGGTCCGCCCGGCACCGGCAAATCCATGTTGGCCGCGCGCCTGCCCGGGATCCTGCCGCCGATGACGGACGCGGACGCCATCGAAGCATGCGCCGTGCGGTCGGTCGCGGGAGACCCGTTCGACGCTACCGACTGGCGGCGACGTCCGTACCGCGCGCCGTACCACACCGCATCGGGCGTCGCGCTGGTCGGTGGCTGCGAATTCCACCAATAAACGCGACGCCACACCTAAAACAGCGACCGGAGTAGGATCAGGCAACTTTCGCGTTGTGGATTTGCAGCGTGCTGGCTTTCGAGGAACTCCCTGACGACGATGTTCTTCGCGTCCTCAAGTGGTTTGACGGGTTCGTTCTACCGCACTCTGGCACGCGCTCGGCCTCAGTCACTGTCCTATTTCAACGCTTGAAATTTAAGAACGTGTCGATCATAGACCGGTTGGATGAAGCAGAAATCCGGAAAATCGTGGGCCGAACCGATAACGCAACAGGGCAAGATCATTACTCCAATGAGCACTATCACCTTCTGGCGGGCTACATCCCACACCTTCGAATTGGAGACGTTTTCAAGGGAAGAGTCCGCGTCGGCCAGTTGCCGGCATCGCGTCGGCATGTTGATCTTCCCGACGAAGCTCTGCTCACGGAGGCGGCCATCGGAGATAAGCTCGACCCGCCAACCGGCTGGAACGACCTGCCCTACCGTTTGATGGCGGCGCGCCAATTTGCGCTTCCGTTCCAGCTCTTCAAGCAATCCAGGTGCCTGTACTTCTTGGACACGTCGAGTGCCACCGAGTACGTCATCCCGCGCCCTGTCATCTTTCAGACGTTCTATGCCTCACACACGCTGCTCGCAAATGCCTTCACGAGCGGAGCATGGGCATCCACGGCGCGTTCGCTCATCAGCGAGTCTGACTTCCAATCAGGCCTCAAGACACAGGTTGACCCGGAGACAGGTAGCTGGGATCTGGTCTTGACTCCTCATGTACCGGCTGAAGACCTTGCCTACATGCTGGCGCTGTTCTGGTTCGAACCTCATGCCAGGGAGTGCGCCGAAAATGTCTACGCCGCAATGCTGAAGGACGCGGGACGTAATGGAGGCCATGGGTGGTACGCATCCGCCAAAGTACCTCTTCGATCGAACGGTTCACCGCTGCCGCTCAACGTTCGGGGGTTCAGCCTGACTCCTCGAATGCCGTACGGCCGATCGGGCTCAGCGGTACCCCGTCATACATTCATGGTCACCTCGATTACGGCGTTCCCATGGCCGGCGTGGGCACCTGCCGTTCGATGGGAAAAGACCAACAGCGGTGCAAAGGGGGAGACGCAAACCGGCCAATCCGGCACACGCCCATACGGCAATCCGCGGTGGTCGCACCCCACGAGCGGCGTCAATGCAACCAGCGCCGTTGACGGGTCTGCGCGTATTCCTGGTCTCGAAGCGGTAGAAGATAAGATTTCGATCATCGGTGCCCCACCGCTCGAAAAGATTACCAAACAACGGAGCATCCATTACCAGGGCACCCGATCCACGCCCCCAGACGATGAGGATCCGTCGAAGGTATCGTCTGGAAATCCAAGCTATCGCGGCGACGCGCAACAGCCGATACGACACCGCGCCGTCGTTCGAAACTCGATCGCGAGTTTCGCAGGACTGTTGGACACCATGGGTGCATTGGCGAAGGAGCATGACACACCGTTGGCCGGGTATTCCGCGATTCAGCCGGAAGACCCGTCCCAACTCGCTCGCACGAGCGGGGAGTCCTGTTGGAACTTCCTTAGCTTTGAACAGCGTCAATCCGGCGAATGGCCTCGTACAGGCTGGCGAATGGTCGGGGGCCGCGGGAGGCGAGTTCCTCGAACGGCGCTGATACTGCGGATCGCGCTACGAGATACAGAAGGCTACTGGATTGAAATCGAACCGCGCACGCCGAGTGAGGCAATGTGTTCTCCGTTATTGCTCGGCCTAGGAGGTGATGTACAGAAAGCGCTGCGTAATGTGCTGGAGAAAATCGTCGAGAAATCCGGGCACCATTTGCAGAAGCCGCTTGAAGAGGCCACTACGGTGAACGGTGGAAGGGGAGTTCGTTGCTTCCGACACCGGTATGCCACGGTGAACGACGAAGTACGATGGAGCGTGGATGCATTGAGGACATTTCTGTCCAGCGTTTCCACCACAGTGGAATGATATACGGGTCCCTCATGCCTGCATGATGTATGTAGATGACCCAGCCGTGCGTTGTAGGTACCGCGACTTCCACTCCAGTGCTTCATTCCAGCTCAGCAGCCTGCACTGGCGGCCCAACGTGATGGCGTGCGCTGCCCATCCAGCACGACCATGACCGTCGTGTTGCGCGGAAGCGGAAGGTATCACTGCGGCGGGAGACCATCCGCGGTCCGACCCAAAAATCTTGCGGTTTGAGACATCAAGGTACGAACCTACGGCGACGAATGGGCGACCACACGGGTCAGCCCACGGAAAGCAAAACGTAAGAGGAGTAACCCCCTATGACGATCCTCGATGTCCGACATGCGCCCTCGGTCGAGGTTTTGCAAATACTGGATACGCAATCCGGCCTGACAACGGCCGAGCTCCAGGCCGCCCTTGCCAACGCGTTGGAACGCATCGCATCACTTGAGCACGACCGAGATGAGTTGGAGCAGATCTTCAAAATTTTTAATGAGATGACGCAGGCTGCGAAATTACACGGGCCGGGAGTGCTCAACAATCAGTAAGGAGGGTGGTAACTTCGACAGCAGGTCCAACCTCCGCGCCACTTGGTGAATGTTCAAAGGCTGTGATCGCCGGTAAATATGCTCTAGTCTGGGCCACGACGCGACCCACGGGCGGCTTGGTCGCAGACCGGTCAACTTGAGCTGCTGTCGGCTTCTCGGCTGTCAATTCAGTTTTGCGTAAGTGTTTCGATGATCGGACGCGCAGCATTGCGGCGCCGGCGGTCGCACTTACGGATCTACTCAGCGAGCGCAGCGTGAAGGGCGGACAAACCGGCGAGCTTGTATTCAAGTAGTTCCTGTTTGTGCCGCGCCAGCGCACGCGTTTCGGCACACATGCGGGCACCCTCCAGTGACAACAGCCCCATCACCTCGTCGAGCGTAAAGCCCAATGTCTGCGCACGTTTGATGAAGGGCATGCGCCTGACCACATCTACCGGATAGCGGCGTTGCCCGCTGAAGGGTTTGGGTGGCTCGACCAGAAGCCCGCGACGCTTGATAACGGATCGTCTCGACGCTAACCCGGGCCGCCTGCGCCAGCTTCCCGATCGAAAGGAAACGCTGCCATTTACACTTGACCCACGTACCAGAGTACGTGGTTTAGGATAGCAACTTCAGGTTCCAAGGTGCGGAAGATGACAACAGCCTACGCAGAAAAAAAAGAGGCGCGCGACCTGACCCGTGGTGTATCGGTTTGGCTGCTGTGGTGTTTGCCGATTACGCTGCTGGTGGTTAGCGGCGCATGGCACCGTGGGATGGCTTGGGTGTGGATGGTGGCATTTGCGGTGATGAGCGCAGGTTGCCTCGCCAACGCGGCACGCTGCCGCCGCACACATTGTTATGTGACGGGACCGCTCTTCCTGCTTGCGGCGATCTGGTCTCTGTTGGCTGCACTGGGGCTCGTGCCACTGCATGCCAACTTCCTGTCGCTGGCAGTCATCGGCATTGTCTTGCTTGCGTTCGTCGCGGAGATCCCGCTTGGTCGCTACAGGCAAGCAAGGCCCTGATATCCGTCGGATGCACTAAGATCCCCATCGAGATGGCTCATTTTGCTGCATGGCGAACTGATGTCAGTAGCCGCCGTGATCGGTTCCATCGCGCTAGCTGGCGTCACCGCCGAATTCGAGGTGGTGACGATGATGTTGTTCTTGCGGTAAGCCTAGGAGCGGCGCGTCGTCGCGGGCGATATCAGCGCAGTGTCGTTGGAGGAAGCGATCCGCGAAGGCGCGCCGATGCGCGTGCGGCCGATCGCAATTGCAGTGGCGGCGACCCTAGCGGGGTTGCTACCGGTCATGATCGGTAGTGGCGCCGGATCGGACCGGGTGAGCAGCATTGCCACACCCATGATCGGCGGCATCCTGGTCGCGCCGCTGCTGTCGACGCTGCGATCTCTGCGGCATTCCGATGGCTGATCCTGCACCGCCTCAGCCGGGCTATCGCGCCGCAGGTCAACCATGACCGCTAAACCGGCCAGTCAACCTACGCTGACTTGTTTGCACCGCGGGCATCGCGGTGTAGAAATCATGCCGGACGATGCAGCGCGTTCTTTCCCGAGTGCGCCGGTTACGATGGCTCAGTTCTCATTTGTGGCGATTGTTGCGACAACTCCGAAATAACTGCGACAATCGAGCCCGTCTTCTTGGCGCGGTCGCAGCAGCGTGCATTCGGTACGTCACGACACCAAACAGATTCGCATTGAAGATGCTTTCCTGAAGCGTTAAGAGAACTCACCTTCCAACTGGCTACACGTTTCGTCTCAGGTTACCGTTGCTGGCGGCGATGCAAGTCTGAGGGAGGCCTGCCACCGCAAAAACGCGCATTGCAGACGGTTCTTGGGCGGCCGATCCCCAACTCGTGACGGTGACCACCAAAACTTGAACCACATAGCGGGCCAGTCTCACGACGGCGTGGTCGCTTACTGTGACCACCGTTTCAGCGCCAACGTCGATACGCAACGCGTTTTCACACAGCCTGGGTCGCATGCCGTCCGTTGGATTAGCGAACTCTGAAATTTCGTGCGAGCGGTCGCTCACCGGCCAACACCTGCCGGTCGCCCCCGTAATCAACCTGATCCAGACATCGCCACAATGGTGATCTGCACCACTCGGGCGTCTACCCGCCAAGATCGACGAATTCGAACATGCGCTCTGCGTACGGCTTGGCGTTGCCAATGCGACGGCGCAAGATCTGAGAGCCGGCACCGATCATGACCACTGGCAGTCCGCGCTGGGCGATCCGATGCAGCGCACCAATCAGCGCGCTGAGTTGCCGTGCCTCAACGGAGTGCATGTCATCGATCAGAATCGCATACGCGGTGCCGGCTTGTGCAGCCTCCACACCGATTGCCTCAAACAGGGACGTCAGGTCCACCTCAAGCATGCCGGAGTCCGCAACCCCGGGCTCGGGCTTGAGATCCATAATGATGTTGATGTCACGGTATCTCGGCCTGAGGCTGCCAACAAACCCAGCCAAGACACGCAACGCCTCGCGGACCGGTGCTTGCCTCTGGCGGATTCCGGACATGCGTTGCAAAGCATCTTGGAGTTGATTGCACAACAACGCTGGCAACGAGCGA
>JAGWZT010000133.1 GCA_018971925.1 Lysobacteraceae bacterium
CCTCGCGCACATCCGCGAAGTCGACGCGATCGCGCACGTGGTGCGCTGCTTCGAGCACCCGGACATCGTGCACGTCGCCGGCAAGATCGATCCGATCGCCGACATCGAAACCATCGACACCGAACTTGCGCTAGCCGACCTCGAATCGGTGGACAAGGCGCTGGCGCGGGCGGAAAAAGCCGCCAAGGCCAACGACAAGGAAGCGATGGCCAGGCGACCCGTGCTGGAGAAGCTGCGCGCGGCGTTGAACGAGGGCAAATCCGCGCGTTCAATCGGGCTGGACGACGAGGAGCGCGCCGCGATCCGCGATCTGTTCCTGCTCACCATGAAACCGTTGATGTACGTTGCCAACGTGCGCGAGGACGGTTTCGAGAACAACCCGCATCTCGATGCCGTGCGCAAGCGTGCGGAATCAGAAGGTGCCGTGGTGGTGCCGGTGTGCGCCGCGATCGAGGAAGAGCTGGCGCAGCTCGACGAAGCCGACCGCGGCGAGTTCCTCGAATCGATGGGATTGAGCGAGCCGGGCCTCGATCGCGTGATCCGCGCGGCTTACACGCTGCTGGGTCTGCAAACTTACTTCACTGCGGGCGAAAAGGAAGTGCGCGCCTGGACGGTCAAGCGCGGCGCCACCGCGCCCCAGGCCGCGGGCGTGATCCACACCGATTTCGAGAAGGGTTTCATCCGCGCCGAAACCGTGTCGTTCGACGACTACGTGAAGTACCGCGGCGAAGCCGGCGCGCGCGACGCAGGCCGGTTGCGGCTGGAAGGCAAGGAATACCGGGTCCAGGAAGGCGACGTGCTGCACTTCCGCTTCAACGTGTAGCACGAGGCTTGGCGCCCAATTCCCGGACACATCGGAAATGCGGTGTCCAGGTGGTGGGTGTTAGGCCGCTGCGGTTCGTCCGTCACTCGAGATGCTTTTTCATCCAGCCGATCCACCGGCGATACATGTCGGTGACCTGCACGATATCGTGGGGCACGTGCGATGTTTCGGGATAGGCGTAGAACTCGACGGGTACGCCATTGTCACGCAGACCGTGATACCACTCCATGGCATTCACGAACGGCACGTTCGAATCCATCACGTCCGCCATGATCAACGTCGGCGCCTTGACGTTGCGCACGTGGTTGATCGGCGACTGCGCGCGCCAGATCTCCCAACCTTCGCTCGTCCAAGGCGATGAGCCGAAGAAGTACGCGTCGCCTTCCTGATAGTAGGAGATACTGTAATCCATCAGCCAATCGGTGACCGGTGCGCCTGCGACGGCGGCTTTCCAGACGTCGTAGTGACTGGTGAGCCATGCGGTCAGGTAGCCGCCATAGGACCAGCCGCTCACGCCGATGCGATTCGGGTCCACGACGCCGAGTTTCTCCACGGCCGCGAGCCCCGCCATCACGTCCTTGCCGGGACCGTCCCCCGTGTCGCGGTAAATGGCGTGCTGGTACGCATCGCCAAGACCGGTACTGCCGCGGTAGTTCGGCTGGAATACCATGAAACCGGAGGCCGCCAGCAGTTGCGCCAACCGCTGGAAGCCCTCGTTTGAAGTGATCATCGGGCCGCCGTGGATCACGAGCACCAGCGGATACTTGCGACCTCGTTCGTAGCCGACCGGATAGGTGAGCACGCCGTCTTCGCGGAAACCATCCGGGCCTTCCCACTTGATGGATTCCGTGCGACCCAGATCGAGGTTGTCCACGAAGGCATTCACGTTGGTGAGCCGGCGTGGCTTGGCGTTCGGGGAAGCCAGAACATACAGTTCGCTGGGGTGATTGGCCGTGGTGCCGATGAGAGCGATGGCACCGGTCCTGGAAACGCTCATCCGGATCGTGTCGTCGCTCGTCGTGGTGCCCAAGCCGTTGTTGGCTTCCACGTTGCCAAGGTCGAGCAACCTGGCTTTCCCCGACAGCGGTTGCTGCCAGAGCACAGTATGCGTGCCCAGTCCGCCGGCGACGATCAGTGACTGGCCATCAGGCATCCAGGCATAGTTCCTGAAGTGACGGGCGAGTGCCGCCGTCGCGTCATGGATCTTGCCGTCGACGCTCACATACACGGCGTCGCCGTTGTTCTGGTCGCCGTCTCGTGGGCGCAGAAACGCATACGCGTCGCCTGCCGGCGCGAACTTGAAATCATCCGAGGTCTGCGCGGCGACCAATGTCCGCATCGAGCTGCTCGCCACGTCCACTTCGGCGATGACGGAACGAAATGATTGCGCCCAATACGCATCGGGAAACTTCGTGAACGCAATGCGCTTGCCGTCACGGCTCCAGGCCGGTGTCGTCGTGCCTCCCGGCTCGGTGCCGAGACTGAATTGGCCCTTGGTCAACCGTCGGGCTTTGCCGCCTTCGGCGGGTACCACCCACAAATGCCAGGGTGCCACGTCCCTGGTCAACAGGAAATGGCCGTCCGTGACCCTGAAAACCTTGTTGTGCGCCTTGATCGCATCGGCGTTGAGGGGCGGGTCCTGCGCGATGAACGCGATGCTTTGGCCGTCCGGGCTCCAGGAATAGTCATCCACGCCTTGCTTGTCGTCGGTCACGCGCAGCGCGTCGCCGCCGTTCATGGGCATCACGAATATCTGCACGGCGCCGGTCTTCGCGTCTTCCGCGAGGAATGCCAGGCGTTCGCCATCGGGAGACCAGCGCGGCGAGGACAGGTTTTCGCGATTCCGGACGAGCGTGCGGCGCGTGCCGCTCGCCACGTCCACGAGGTCGATCTCGATCCTGTATTTGTCCGTTTTCCAGTCCGGCGTGGATACGGTCAGGGCGATCGCTTTCCCGTTCGGGGAAATCTGTGGATCGCTCAACGCCACGATCTTCTGCAAATCATCCAACCGGAAAACGGCTGCCGCCCCTGCCGAAGACCATGCCAGAAGGCAGGCCATGCAGAGGACTGCGCAGCACGTGGACCTCACGAGCGTCCGCCGGCGCGGGATGCCATTGCCGGCATCCCCCGCAAACCGTGGTTCATCCACCGCTCTTGCCGCCGAACTTCATGCTCATCTCGACGAAATACGCGCGACCGACGGCGTTGAACCACTTGGTGTAGTAGTACGGGTAGCTGGTCCAGGTGTCGTCGCGCGGCGGCCGTGCGTCGAACAGGTTGTCGACGATGAGCGACACGTTGATATCCGGCGTCACGCGGTAGCCGAACGTTGCGTTGTACAGGAACGTCGGGGCGAGGCGCCGCGTACCGTCGTAGTTCGGTATGCCGCCGAGCCGCGAGCCGTACAACGTGGCCGTGAAGTCGCGGTAATTCCAGGTGACCGAGGCGTTGGCCTTGGTGCGCGGGATCAGGTAGTAGTAGATGTCGGTCATCTCGTTGTCGACCGGTGAATCCGCGCTCAACTGAATCGTGTGCCTGATGACGTAAGTGGCGCCGAGGTTGAAATCGAAGGTGCCGAGACGCGAAGTATCCAGGCGATAGTGCGTGTTGAAATCGACGCCGGAAGTCTGGTCGGTCGCCGCGTTGATCGGCAGTACCAGCACCGAGGTGATGCCGTTGGGGTTGAAAGGTGCGTTGGGTGCATTGCGCACCACCTGGCTCTCGATCAGTTGGCAGTACGAGGAACTGCCATTCACCGGATTGCCGTTGACATCCATGCCGAGCCGGCAGTCCGCCTCGCGACGCAGGATCTCGTCGCTGGTCTGGTACTGGACCTCGTTGTTGAGCTTGATGCGGTAGTAGTCGGCGCTGATGTCGAAATTCGGGGTGGGCGCGAACACGAAGCCGTAGGTCAACGACTTGCTGGTTTCGTCCTTCAGCGAGGTGCTGCCGTGGCTGCGGCCGTTGTAGCTGGCGTCGTAGTCGGAATCATCCACGCAGTCGAATCCCGGCTCCGGGTTGGCGAGCCGGCATTGGTAGTAGTCGGTGCCGCCGGAACTCGACCCGCTCATGCCGGCATAAAGATACGACAGGTCGGGCGCGCGGAAACCGGTGGAGTACGAGCCGCGCAGCAGCAAGCTGTCGAACGGCCGGTATTCCAGGCCCAGCGCATACGTGAACTTGCCGGCTGTGGTGTCGCTGTATTCGTAGCGGTCGTAGCGCCCTGCGGTGGTGACGGTAAGTTGCTTGAATACCGGGATGCTGAATTCATAACCGGCTGCGGCATGGCTGCGCGAGCCAACCGCGCCGGTGTTGTGCAGGCCGTAGTAGCTGCCGTCCAGCGACAGCGGATCGGGTTTCAGGCCGTAATACTGGTTGCCGTACTCGGCGATGCCTGCAAAGCCGACCGGGCCGGCGGGCAGCTTGAACAGGTTGGTGTTGGTGAGCGTCAGCGACCAGTTCTCGGAACGGCTCTTGTCGAGATCGATCGAGTCCTGGGTGATCGAGCGGAATTGCGCGACGGTCAGCGGCGTATACAGGCGGCTGATCGGTGCGTCATACATCTGGTAGCCACTGTCAGGGTCGATGCCCAGCGACGGGCCCAGGTACAGCGCCTGCGCCTTGGCCGCGATCAGCGCGGGCCATTTCGATTCGAGCTGGTTCTGCGAGTGTTCGAAGTTCGCTTCGTAATTCCAGTCGCTGTCGGAACCCAGCGTGCCCTTGACGCCCGCGTTCAGGGAAAGGGTGTTGTTGATGTTGCGGATCTCGCCGGGCTTCAGGCCACCGTTTTCTTCGATGGTGAAATAGCGACGCTGCCATTGTTCAATTTGGCCGGTGGCCGTGTCGTAGAACGGGGTCGGCGTGCAATCACCGTTCAGCGGTTCGCAGTTCTGCCACTGCAGCGGCGTGTTGTAGCTGTCCTGGTGCGAGGTACCGGCCAGCACGTCCACGTAGAAATCGGTGTAGTCGTTGAAGTGGTACGTGGCCGAGGCGAACAGGTTGGCCATCTTGCGGCCGTTCTCCAGCGTGCCGTAACCGACGTCGTTGTAACTGCCGCAGTAGTAGCCGTAGTTGCGGCGGTAGGCGTAGATGACCGAGCCCTGGTCGTACGAGGACAGCGCCTGGCACTGCGCCTGGCCTGGATCGAAGTAGTTCTGGTCCACGTCCATGCGTACCCACGTCTGGCCCGCGTAGTTGCGCGACGGAGTAATCGGACTGTCCAGCCGCGAATCGGTGTAGCTGCGCTGGAAGTCCCACAGCGGATGCTTGTCGACCAGCTCGAGTCCGAACACGGCATCGAACTTGCCCTTGGAAAAACCGCTGGTGATGTCCAGCCGCTGCGAACTGCCGCCACCGTGCTGCATGCCGCCGGCGCGATAGTCGATGGTGGTGCCGTCGGCCTTTTTCTTCAGGATGATGTTGATGACCCCGGAAATCGCGTCCGAGCCGTACACCGCGGAAGCGCTTCCGGAGAGGATCTCCACGCGTTCGATCAGCGAAGTGGGAATGTTGGAGATGTCTGTGAAGTTGCTGTTGCCCTGGTAGGACTGCGGATAGTCGGCGATGCGTCGACCGTTCACCAGCACCAGCGTGTGGTTGGGGCCGAGGCCGCGCAGATCGACGGCCTGCGCGCCGGGCGAGAAGCCGTTGGTGTTCTGGTTGTTGTCCAGTGCCCCCAGGTTCTGGGTCAGCGAACTCATGAGGCTGGGGACGTCGGCGAAGCCGTGCCGCTGGATGTCCTGCGCGCTGATGGTCACGACCGGCGCAGGACCCTCGATCTGCGAGCGCGGGATGCGCGAACCCGTCACCACCACTTCCTGCAGGGTTTTGGGTGAAGGGGGTTCGGAAGATTGTGCAGGCGGCCGGCTGGACGCCGGCTGCGCGTTGGACGCCGCGTCCTTGACGATGACCACCGCGCCGGTGTCGTCGTGGCGCGTGCGGTAACCGGTGCCGGCGAGCAGCTGGTCGAGCGCCTGTTGCGCGGAAAGCGAGCCGTGCACGCCGCGCGTGCTCAATCCCGACAGTTGGTCGGCGTCGTACACGAACTGCATGCCGGTCTGGCGTGCCAGCGTATCCAGCGCGGTGACGAGATTGCCGGCCGGGATATTGACCTCCGCGGTTCGCTGCTGGGCCAATGCAAACGCGGGCAACATGCAGGCCAGCACCAACAGGACACGACCCAGCAGGCCGCGGATGAACGGTTTGAACATATCCCCTCCCGGATGGCGCCGGTGGGCGCCTTTCCAGACAAGACGAACCAGCGCGGCCAATCCCCCCCCT
>JAGWZT010000134.1 GCA_018971925.1 Lysobacteraceae bacterium
ACCGCATCGCACGGCTTGCCGCCCATCGCCAGCTCGCCGATCGCACGGAAGATCAATCGGTGTTCGCGACGATAGAAATCTTCTTCGGTGATGCGGTCGGCGACCTGGTCCCAGGCCTCGCCGACCAGCATCAGGCCACCCAACACCGACTGCTCGGCCTCGATGGAATGCGGCGGCACGCGCAAGACGTCGACGCGCGGCGGGCCGGATTTCGGTTCCGGAAAGACGGCGCTCATCGGCGCGGGACGGTCAGCGACTTCGACATGCCGACGATCATACGAGTGTGTGTCTCGCCGCGCGATACAACACCTTCAAGGAACAGGCTGTGGAAAACCTGTGGAATCCTGGTGCACGACAAGCGTTTTACAGCCCGAATCTGGACGGTGCATAGACCGCAGCATCCAGCACTGGCCTCTCGTCTGTCAGCAGCGACGCCACCAGCTCCGCGGTCGCCGCGCTCATGCTGACGCCCAGCATGCCGTGGCCGGTCGCGAGCATGAGATTGCTCCAGCGGCGCACCGGTCCGATCAGTGGAATCTCGTCCACGGACATCGGGCGCCAGCCCCACCATTCTTCGCGCACCTCGCCACCCAGCGGCGCGCGCAGATACGCGGCAGCCCCGCGCCGCAGGGCGTCCAGCCGTGTGGGGTTGAGATGTTCGTCGTAACCCGAGAATTCCATCGTGCTGCCGAGCCGGTACCCCGAATCCCATGCGGTCACGCATACGCTGGGTTCGTGCAACACCAGCGCGCGGCGCGGACACGGGTCGGGCCGCGACATCGTGATCGAATAGCCCTTGCCCGGCTGGATCGGCACCTTGAGGCCGAGCTTCGCCGCAAGCTGCGGCGTCCATGCTCCCAACGCCATCAGGATGCGGTCGCCGGAAAACGTGCCGCGCGACGTGCGCACCGCATCCACACGTTCGCCCGCGCAGCCGAAAGCCTCAATCGTCGCGCCGCCTTCGATCGTGCCGCCGCATTCGCGCACCCGGCGAACAAGGCCGTCCACCAGCCGGTCCGGACGCAGTTGTGCGTCGTCCGCGTGCAGGATGCCGCCGGCCACGCCCGGTAGCAGCGCTGGTTCCATGGCTTCGACTTCGTCGCCGCGCAACGGCGCCGCAGCGATGCCGAGCCGGTGCAGCCATTCGATCCCGGCGCGCTCATGCGCCAGCGCGCGCGCGTCGCGAAACACGATCACATTGCCCGCGGGCGCGTATTCGCACTCGATGCCTTCGTCCACCAGCACGCGCGGCAGCAGGGTCCAGGAACGCTGCAGGATCGCGGTGCGCGCGATCGCGGCGCGTTCGGCGAACGCCTGGTTGCAGTGGCGGGCGAAACCCAGCAACCAACGCCAGCGGTCCCAGTCCGGTCGCGGATTCACGTACAACGGCGCGTCGCGGCGCAACATCCAGTGCAACGCGCGCCACGGCATTTCCGGCACCGTCAGCGGAATCGCGTGGCTGGGGGTCAAGGTGCCGCAGTTGCCGTGCGACGCGCCGGAGCCCGGCTCGCTTCGGTCCAGCACCCGCACCGAAGCGCCGCGATGCAGCAACGCCAGTGCACAGGACAGGCCGATTACGCCACCACCAAGTACCAGGACATCACTGCGCGCTGCTTCCATCGGTCCATTCTAAAGGCATGGAGGCGCGTTCCTGCACGAGGCGGCTCTCCGCAGCGACGGGACGCATCGCATGCGCCCAGGCCGCCGCCCGTGCCCCAGCTTGTCCGTGCGAAGCCCTTTCGGGGCAGGTTGGCATCATTCGTGCTTGCCTGAAACTGCCATAGAGGGAATCCAGATGAACGCCAACACCGATACCGATTTCTGCAGCGTCCCCGAAGTCCTGTTGATGCTGCGCGCGCCGGGCGCAGGCTGGCTTGCCACGCTGCTCGCCGCGCTGGACGAAGCCAGCCGTGATCCCGACTTCAACGCCTCCCATCGCGCCATCCTCGCGCGCTGCCTCGACGAACAGACTGTGCCCGTGGCCGTCGCCGAAGCCGCACGTCAGCGCACGATCCAGTTCGAAGAAGCACTGGAAGCAACCATCCAGGCCGAATCGCAACATTCGGATCAGCGCGTCGCCTGCTGACGCGTTCGCTGGACGCGGCAGGCGCCATCGGTTAACGTCGACCCGGCCTTGAGCCGTGCCCGTGCCGAGACAATGAAAGCCAGCCGCCAGAATCCGTCCCCGGACGCCGCGACATGCGCGTCCACGCAGTGGATTTCCCGGGGTTGAACGCCGGCCGGCACATCGTCCGATTGCTGGCCGCAGCCTCGATCCTGCTGCTCGCCGCCTGCGCGAGCGTTGCACCGGTTCGCTCCCCGCACACCGCCCCCGCCGCCCCGTCCGCAACCATCGCCAACAACGTGCTGATACGCGCGATCGGCCTGGTCGGCACGCCCTACCGGTGGGGCGGCAACACCCCGGAATCCGGTTTCGATTGCAGCGGCCTTGTCGACTACGTTTTCCGCAGCGAGGCCGGCCTGCGACTGCCGCGCACATCGCACGCGATCGCCGCGCTGGATGCGCCGAAAGTCGCGCGCGATGACCTGCAAGCGGGCGACCTGTTGTTCTTCGGCCGCCGCCATCGTGTCAACCACGTGGCCATCTATGTCGGCAATGGCCGATTCGTGAACGCACCCGACAAGGGCGGCACGGTTCGACTGGACCATCTGGACGGCTATTATTGGCGCGACCACTTCCTGTTTGCCAAGCGCGTGCTCACGCCGCGCGTGCGCGCCGCACTGACGGCGGATTGAACTGCGCGGGACGCGCCCCATGCCGCTCGCCGCAGCGTTGCGCGCGGCCGCTTTTCATGGAACCCACGATGCAGAACTTCACCTTGCTGGTTGGCCGACTCGGGCTCTCGCTGATTTTCATCCTGTCGGGTATCGGTAAAATCACCGCCTACCACGCCACCGCCAACGTGCTGGTGGCGCAGGGCTTGCCCCCCGGGTTGCTGCCGCTGGTGATCTTCGCCGAGTTGGGCGGCGGCCTCGCGATCCTGTGCGGACTCCTGACGCGCTTGGCGTCGGCGGGATTGTTCTTCTACTGCATCCTCGCGGCGGTGATCTTCCACAACCACTTCGCCGACCACGAACAGTGGATCAATTTCATGAAGAACCTGGCGATCGCCGGCGGATTCCTGGTGCTGGCCGTGCACGGCCCGGGCCTGCTGTCGCTGGACGGGTGGCGCAGGCGGCGCAAGCAGAAGCAGAAAATCTTCTTTTGACTCAAGGTGGCGTGGCAACAGGCTGCAAGTGTGCCCGCTTTTCGCTCCGTCGGGCTAGTTGCGGGCGGTTGTACTACCCATCTGTGCCGGTCGCAAATCCGACACCAGAACCCGTCGAGGCACGAAGCAAGACTTTCCACATCCCGTCGCACAAGGCCATGGATGGCCGTCATCGGAGCCAAACCCGGCGTCGTTGGTGGCGCCGCGGCCGCGATGCCGAGCGCGCGGCAAGCGCAGTCGAGGCAACACGATGTTGCCGAGACCGCCGCCAAAACAGAAAGTAGCCCGCTCTCGCTGCGGGCGGATTCGCTCCCGGCGCTTCAACCGTGCGAATGCCCGTCACCCGGATGCGCGTGTCCGTGCTGGAGCTCTTCCGGCGCAGCGGCGCGCACGTCGACGATCTCGATATCGAAGTGCAGGCTCTTGCCGGCCAGCGGATGATTGTGGTCGACGTCGATGGAACTCATGCCGACCTTGTGGATGGTGACCATGCGCTGGCCGCCGTCTTTGGTCTGCAGCACGGTGGTCATGCCGGGCTTGAGCTTTTGCGCATCGTGGAAATATTTTTTCGGAACGCGCTGCAACAGACCTTCCTGACGTTCGCCATAGGCGTCTTCCGGCGCGATGTCGATCTCGAACTTCTCGCCGGCTTCCCGGCCGGTGAGCGCCTTCTCGACGCCCGGCACCAGTTGGCTGTGGCCCAGCAGTGCGAGCAGCGGTTCGCCGCGCTTGCGCGAATCATCCAGCGGCTCGGCCGCGGCATCGGCCGCATCGCGCACGCTGTAATGAAAACTGACCACGGAATCTTTTTCGGCACGCATGGAAATGCTCAAGCGGAAGTCGGTGAACTGCGCATGTTAGCGTCGCCCGTGTCCGGGGTCACGCCGAAGCGCACCCCACGCGCTTCCGGCCCGAACCACGTCAGCACCGCGAGCAGCAACGCCACGACGCCGATCCATACCGATTGGACGATCGCGTAGTTGCCGCCGTGTGCGTGGGCAATCGAAGTCATCGCGTACGCGGTCCACGACACCAGCAGGTTGCCGAGTTGGTAGGCGAAACCCGGGAGCGTGCCGCGCACATCGTCAGGGGAAAGCTCGTTCAAATAACCGGGCACAACACCCCACGCGCCCTGCACCGCGACCTGGATCCAGAACGCACCGATCGCGAGCAACAACACCGAACCGCCGTAACTCCACAGCGGAATCGCGGGCAGCGCCAGCACGCAGGCGATCGCCATCGCGCGGCGGCGCCCGATCTTTTCCGACCATTGGCCGAATGCCAACCCGCCGGCCAGCGCGCCCAAATTCAAAATGATCGTCAACAGGCTGGTGAGGTGGGTGTCGAAATGCATCTGCAGCTTCAGGAAGGTGGGATACACGTCCTGGGAGCCGTGGCTGAAAGCATTGAACACCGCCATCGTCATGATCATGTAGGCCAGCAGCTTCCAGCGGCCGCGCATGGTTTCCATCACGCCGCGGCGCACGCCGGCACGCTTGCGCTGCTCGAACACCGGCGACTCCGGCACGCTGCGGCGCAGGTACAACACCAGCAGTGCGGGAATGATGCCCAGCGCGAACATGCCACGCCAGCCGATCGAGTTGAACAGCAGCCCGTAGGCGATCGCACACAGCAGGTAGCCACACGGATAACCCGACTGCAGGATGCCGGACACGATACCGCGCGAGTGCGCGGGGATCGATTCCATCGCCAGCGATGCGCCGATGCCCCACTCACCGCCCATCGCGATGCCGAACAGCGAACGCAGTACCAGCAGCACGGTCAGCGAAGGCGCGAACGCACACGCGAGACCCAGCACCGAATACAACGCGACATCGATCATCAGGATGCGCCGGCGCCCATAACGATCGGCGAGACGCCCGAAGACCAGCGCGCCCAGCGGCCGGAACGCCAGCGTCAGCAGCAGCGCGAACGCGACATCCGGGATCGGCACATGAAAGCTGTCCGCCACCGCCGGCATCACCATCACCAGCAGGAAGTAATCGAACGCGTCCAGCGTCCAGCCGAGGAAGGTTGCCGCGACGGTGTGCCGCTGGATGCTGTCGAGTGTGCGCAGGTCAGCGATGACGGACATGGGCGGTTCCGGAGCGGCCGAAGGCCATGGTGCGCGAGCATACCGCCGCTCGCGCGGGGTATGCACGCGACGGCGATTACAATGCAGCGATGCACGCGAACGCAGCACCAGTCGGTGAATCCCTCGACGCTTTGATCGACCGCGTCGACGCCGCGCTGCCGCAAACCCAATGCACCCGCTGCGGTTACCCGGCCTGCCGGCCTTACGCGGAGGCCATCGTGCGTGGCGAGGCTGCGATCAACCGCTGCCCGCCGGGTGGTGCGGAAGGCGTGCGTGTACTTGCGCGAATCACCGGCCGACCCGCGCTGCCGCTCGATCCGGAATGCGGCGTCGAAGCGCCACCACGCGTCGCCGTGATCGACGAGGACGCGTGCATCGGCTGCACCAAGTGCATCCAGGCCTGTCCAGTGGACGCGATCGTTGGCGCCAGCAAGTTGATGCATACCGTCATCGCGGATTTGTGCACGGGTTGCGAACTCTGCATTCCGCCCTGCCCCGTCGATTGCATCGCCTTGGTCCCGTTGCGCGGCGTGCCCGACCGGCTGCCGCGCCCGGCACTCCCAAGTTCGCCATGAACCTGCGCGAGCTTCGTGAAAAGTCAGGCCATGGATGGCCGTTCTGGTGCCCCGTGTGAACGATTTCATTCCAGCGACACCGAGTCCCGTTCCGCGGCGATCATGGAAGATCGCATGGATAATGCGCGGCGCGTGGGTCGCCGCGATCGCGGTGCTCTGCATCGC
>JAGWZT010000135.1 GCA_018971925.1 Lysobacteraceae bacterium
TGTGTGTTTTCCGCCGCCACCGGTGCATCGGGTGCGCGGGTCAACGCCGCGAGTTGCGGACCCACCAGTCGCGTGAGTTCGAACCACGGATCGTTGCCGATGCCGGCCTGTTTCAGCACCATCCCCGGCAATTCCCACGCTGCCGCGTTCTGTTGCACCGCGTGATCCATGTGCGCGGTGTCGAGGAGGATGTACGGCACCGCCTGCGTCAGGAACCCTTGTCCGTTCTTGAAACCCGCCTGCTGGAACGCGGGCACCAGCGCAGGCAGGTGGTCGCCGAAGAACAGCACCACGGTGCGCCGCTTGCGTTGGGCCAGCGTTTCCACCAGGCGCCCGAGCTGCTGGTCGGCGTGTTGCATGTGGTAGATGTAGTTCTGCAATTCCAGCCTGGCTTGCGGATCGGTGACGCCCTCCGGGACCGGAATCGCATCGCGCGCTTTTGCGTCGATGCCGTAGCTCTTGTCGTAGGGTCCGTGCGCTTCGATGCTGATGCCCAGCACGAAACGCGGCGGCCCTGAATCGGGCAACTGGCGCAGCAGTTCGTCGGTGAACGATTTGTCCGACATGTACTTGCCGTCACCGACCGAGTCATCCGGCGGGAAATCGGCCATCGAAATGAACTTGTCGAAGCCGAGTTCCTTGAACGCGGCGGTGCGGTTCCAGAAGCCGGGATTGTTGCCGTGCACGGCGAGCGTGGTGTAGCCGTCGCCCGCGAGCAGGCGCACGATGCCGGGAATGCGTTTCTGGTGGATCTGCAGATACGGGAACTGCACTTCCGGGAAATAGCGCAGCGACAGTCCTGTCAGCACTTCGAACTCGGTGCGGATGGTGCCGCCGCCGAAGGTCGGCACGTGCAACCAGCCCGACGTGCCGAGCTGTTGCAGCCGGCGCAGGTTCGGCGTGAGGTCGGTGCCTGGCGGGTAGCCGTTCATGATCGTCGGATCGAAGAACGATTCGGACAGGATCACCACGATGTCGGGCTTCTGCCCGTCGCCGGCGGCGGGCGGGGAGGACCGCGCCGCGATCTCGGGTTCGTAGCGGGCCATCAATGTCAGCGCGGCGGGAATGTCCGCCTTGCGGTGCTGCGCACCGAATTGTAGGTGGAACAACAGCAGCGAACCGATCAGGCCGTCGTGCTGGCGGGTGGCGAGCGGCGACCATGGTTGCATGCCCAGCGCTTTCTGGTTGTAGACGCCACGCCAGAGCGGCACGCCGGCGATCAAGGTGATGAGCGCCGCGAACAGCACCACCGTGGCCAGCGCGCGCCAGCGGCGCGGGCGCTTGCGCCACGCGGGCGGTTCGAAGCGGAACCACGCAAGCAGCACTCCGATCACGATGATCGCCGCCACCACCAGCAAGGCGACGTGCGGCAGGTAACCCGAAAGCAATTCGGCGCCGCCGTGATTGAGTTGGCCCAGTATCCGGAAATCCGCTGGCATCAACGGAACGGCGAGGTTCCGCACTTTCAGTGCGTTCGCGCCAAAGACCAGCGCCTGGATGCCGAATGCCAGCGCGAACGACCAGAGCACGCGGCGTGTCCACGCGAGCAGCGCGAACGCCAGCAGCAGGCCGGGCAGCGCGTTGCATGCCAGGCGCCACGGCGCGTTCCACCATGCCGCCCAGGCCGGGTAATGCCACAACGCGCTCGGCAGTACGTCGGGGGCGCCGTCCAGCCACGAGGTGCACAGCACGAACGTGACCGCGAGCGTCACGATCAAGGCGATGCGCGCAGCGGTTGGATGTCGTCCGGCGTCGTGGGGTGCGGCAGAGGCCATGGGGCGGCACGGCGAGGGTGGTCGAAAAAGCCTAGCTGACCCCGGATGAACGTTGCACGGCCCCGCGAGTTGACGGAGCTGGCTCCAAACCGCCGTTGCAAGAAGCCAGGTCACGGAAGGCCGCCCTGATCCCGCATGGTTTGGCGCCTTCGTGTCCTCGGCGGCCCGATGACGCAGCGATCAGGGACGACCGCATAATGAAAGGATGCCGTCGCTGCCGTCATCACTGGAACACCTGGTCGCCGGGCGTTATGCCGAGCTGGCGGCTTGCTGCCGCGCGGCCGGCGTGGTGATGCACGACGACGCGGGCGTGGGCGAGCGCGTGCGCCGGCTGCTGCTGGCCAGTGATTTCGCGTTCGAGGCCTTGCGCGCCGACCCCGCCCTGCTCACCGCCGCGGGGTTGGAGCGGCTGCGCGATTCCGCGCATGCGTCGGTGCGTGCCGACAGGCTCGCGCGCGCGGGCCAGGGCGTGATGGCCGCGTTGCGGCATTTCCGTCGCGCCGAGGCGGTGCGGCTGGTGTTTCGCGACGTCAACGGGCTCGACGAGGTGACCGACACGCTGGCCGGCGCCACCGATTTGTACGAAACGCTGATCGCGCACGCTTTGCGGCACGCGGAAAGCAGGGCGCGCGCACGCCACGGCACGCCGCGCAACGCCGAGGGTGCCCCGCAGGCGTTGGTGGTATTCGCGCTGGGCAAGCTGGGCGGCGGCGA
The DNA here is from genome assembly GCA_018971925.1 of Lysobacteraceae bacterium. Lineage (GTDB taxonomy): Bacteria > Pseudomonadota > Gammaproteobacteria > Xanthomonadales > Rhodanobacteraceae > 66-474. The sequence continues at coordinate 2,490 of JAGWZT010000135.1, forward strand.
GCTCAATTTTTCTTCCGACGTGGATCTCGTGCTCGCCTATCCCGAGGGCGGCGCGACCGATGGCGCGCGTCCGCTCGACAACGCCGAGTTTTTCACCCGCGTCGCGCGCGAATTCGTGCGCCTGCTTGCCGAGGCGACCGCCGACGGCATCGCCGCGCGGGTGGACCTGCGCCTGCGCCCGTTCGGCGATTCCGGCCCGGTCGCCGTTTCGTTCGCGGCGATGGAGCAGTACTACCAGCGCGAGGGCCGCGATTGGGAACGCTACGCCTGGATCAAGGCGCGCCCGGTGGCGGGCGACCTGGCCGCGGGCAACCGGCTGCTCGAAACCCTGCGGCCATTCGTGTACCGGCGCTACTTCGATTACACCGCGCTGGCGGGCCTGCGCGACATGAAGGCGCTGATCGACACCGAGGTCGCGCGGCGCGATCTGGCCGATCATCTCAAGCTCGGTGCAGGCGGCATCCGCGAAATCGAATTCACGGTGCAGTTGCAGCAGTTGATCCGCGGCGGGCGCGACGCATCGCTGCGCGCCCGCGGGTTGCTGCCCGCGCTCTCTGCGTGCGCCGTGCGCGGTTACATCTCCCAGGCGCGCGCACGCGAGTTGCGCGAGGCGTACCTGTTCCTGCGGCAGCTTGAAAACCGCGTGCAGATGTTCGCCGACCGGCAAACCCACGTGTTGCCTGCCGATCCGCTGCAACGTGAACGCCTCGCGCGCTCGCTGGGCCAGCCGGATTGGCAGGCACTGGCCAACACGTTCAACCGCCAACGTGAAAAGGTGACGGCGGTCTTCGCGGACGTGCTGCGCCCCGAAGGTGCCGCGGATCAACGCGAAGGCGGCACGGCGCCGGCCGGGGAGGGCGCGCGGCTGTGGCTGCGCGCGCGAGAGGACCGGCTCGAAGGCACGATGCTGAAAGCCGCCGGATTCATGCCGGCCGAACCCGTTCTGGACGCGTTGCGCCAGGTGGCCGCGGTGCACGGCCTCAGCGCACGCGGTGCGCGCCGCATCGAACACCTGATGCCGGAACTGATCGAGGCGGCGGCGGCAACCTCGTCACCCGCCGATGCGCTGGTGCGGCTGTGCCGGCTGGTGCAGGCGGTGGCGCGGCGTTCGGCCTACCTCGCGTTGCTGCAGGAGCAGCCGGCGGCGCGTGCGCGCGTGGCGGCGCTGTGTGCGGAAAGTGCTTTCCTTGCCGAACGAGTGATCGCGCAACCGCTGTTGCTCGATGATGTGCTGGCACCGCGGGTTGAATATCTGGTGCGCGGCGCGGCCGGCATGCGCGCGGAACTTGCGCGGCAACTCGCGGCCGTGCAGGCGGGCGGCGATGCCGAAGCGGTGCTGGCCGCGATCGCCGAATGGCGCGGCAGTTACCGGATGCGCACCGGATTGGCGTTTCGGGACGGTGCCGTGGATGCGGTCGCGACCGCACGCGCGCTGGCGGAACTCGCGGACGCCGTGGTGGGCGCGGTACTCGATCTGGCCGGGCGTGAGCTGGTCGCGCAACACGGTCGCCTGCCGGGCGAAGGCAGCGGCATCGCGGTGCTGGGTTACGGCAGCCTTGGCGGTTCGGAATTGGGGTTCAATTCCGACCTCGACCTGGTATTCGTGTACGACGCCGCGCGCGGCGAGAAGACCAGCGACGGTTCGCGTCCGCTCGACGGCGCACGCTGGTATGCACGGCTCGCGCAACGCGTGGTGCATTGGCTGTCGGCGCCGACGCGCGGCGGCCGGTTGTATGAAGTCGATACGCGCCTGCGGCCCGACGGCGGCAAGTCGCTGCTGGTCGCGAGCCTGCCCGCGTTCATCGCCTACCAGCGCGAACGCGCGTGGACGTGGGAACAGCAGGCGCTGGTGCGTGCGCGAGCGGTGGCTGGTGACGTTGTGCTCGGCAATGGTTTCGCGCGCGAACGTGGCGAAGTGCTGTGCCAGCCACGTGAACGCGCACAGGTCATCGCGGACGTCTGCCGGATGCGCGCCGAATGGCGCAAGCAGCGCGACCGTTCCGATGGCGGCTCGCTGGACTTGAAGCAGGGTGCGGGCGCGCTGTTGGACATCCAGTTCCTGCTGCAGGGCATGGTGTTGTTGCACGCGCATGCACACCCGCCGCTCGTCGCGCGTGGCGACACCCCGGGCCTGCTCGCGGCCTGCGCACAGGCGGACGTGCTGCCCGTGGAAGATGTCGATGCGCTCGCGACCGCGCACGCGGAACTGCTGGAACGCGCGTTGTCGGCGACGCTCGCAGGCGAGCATCGCGTGGTGCCGCGCGACCTGGTGCTGGATGCCCGCTGCGCAAAGGTGCTGGAGGTCGCGCGCCGCGCGGGATTCGATTTCGGCGCCGCCTGACGTGCGTTGCTTTGCAGGTTGGGCTGACGCCAGCTTCATCGGCGGAAGCCCAACATCGCGGCGGGATCATGTTGGGCTTCGCATACGCTCAGCCCAACCTACATGGGTTGGGACACGATGTGCGGCAGACAGGCGCCTGCGTCGCACGGGTGACGGAAAAGCTAAGGCAGCCGCGCCGCCATCCGCTTGCGCAACTCGACCGCAACCGCCTGCGTCTCGCGCAGCGGTGCCACCGAGTTGCGCGTCTCCCCCGCCTCGGTGAGCAGTCCGCGTTCGCGCAAGGCTGCGTGGAAGCGCGCGATCTTTTCCGGCAGCGGCGTGACCGCCACCGTGTGCACCGGCACGCCGGCCGCGCATGCTTCGGAAAGCATGTTCACCGAATCGGGTGTCACCACGACGCGGTCGGCCCAGCCGAGCAGGCCCGGATAGGGATTGGTGCCTTCGTCATTCCAGAAAACGCCGGGGAAGCCCGCGAGGGCATCGCGCAGGCGCGCGGCGAATTCGGGCGGCGTGCGCCGTGAGGCGGTCGCGAGCACGCTGCCGTTGCGTGCAACCGCGCGGACGGTTTCGATCACGCGCTGCGCCAGGTGCTCGTCGAACTCGATGCCGCGGCGCGGGCCACCGACCAGCAGTGCGACGCGCGGGCGCGGCAACGCCTCGAAGTCGGGAAACGCCTCGCGACCGGAAGCCAGCCACGCATCGTCGATGGGATTCAGCGAGCCCAACGTGTGCAGCACGTTCGCGCCTTCCAGCCGGTCGTGGCGGGGCGCGATCACCGCGGCCCAATGGCGGGGATCGATGCGCGGGTCGAGGATCTGCACGCAATAGCAGTCGCCGTCCGACAAGTCGCGCAACATGCGTGTCAGCAGCGCGGCGCTGCGTCCGCAACCGATCGCGACGTCGGGCCACGGTGCTTCGAAACCCGCGCGGTCGCGCGGCGCCAGCGCGAGCCGGCCGCCGGGAATGTGTCGCGGCGCGAACCACGCCCATGGCGCACGCAGCGGCAGGGTCATGACGCGCGCCGTCACGTCCAGCGCGGAGGCCAATGCCAGCGCCTGGCGTTCATTGCCGGCGGCGCCGTCGCTGATGACCCAGGCGGAATGGGGCGGGTACGGCATCAAGTGCGGAAACTCGGAAAGGTCGCGTGATTATGCGGGAGTTCGAGTGGCGGATAGACTGCTCAAGCAAATGGAAGCCGCGTTGGAACATTGCCCCCTTGAGTCAAGGGGGC
>JAGWZT010000136.1 GCA_018971925.1 Lysobacteraceae bacterium
TGCTGCGCAGGTTCACGCCCAGTTCGTTGGCGATCACGTGCGAGATCGTGGTCTTGCCGAGCCCGGGCGGTCCGAACACCAACACGTGGTCCAGCGCGTCACCGCGCCTGCGTGCCGCCTCGATCGACAGGGCAAGCTGTTCGCGCATCGCGGCCTGGCCGACGTACTCGGACAGCGAACGCGGCCGGATGTTGGCTTCGACGATCTGTTCGGCGGGGCTTTCGGTAGCGTCCACGACGCGGGATTCGCTCATGCGGCAATTATGGCAGAGCCCCGGAATGGGCATGCGACCGTTTGCGGTTCTGGTGCATCCTTGAAGACGTGGACACCCAAGGCACCTTCCGGCAAACCGTCGAACCCGCGCTCGTCCGCCGCCTGCAACGCGGTGAGCTGGCGGCCTTCGAGACGATCTACAGGCGCTTCGAGCGCGCCGCCTGGACGCTGGCGTTGCGCCTGACCGGGCGCGCCGACGTGGCCCAGGAGGTCCTGCAGGACGCGATGCTGAAGGCCTTCGAACGTGCCCGCCAGTTCCGCGGCGACGCTCCCTTTGCGGCGTGGCTGCGCAAGCTCGTGGTCAACGAGGCGCTAATGCAGCTTCGCCACGACCGCCTGCACGTGATCGAGCTGTTCGACGAAACCCATGCCGACGACGATGCGCCGGCGCCATGGGCGCATGCGGACTCGGCCACCCTGGACCGTGCCCTGAACCGCCTGCCCGACGCCGCCCGCGCGGTGCTGTGGCTGTACCACGTCGAAGGCTATACCCACCTCGAAATCGCCGAGCAGTTCGGACGCTCGACGAGCTTCTCCAAATCGCAACTCGCACGCGCGACGAAGCGCCTGCGCGAATTGCTGGCACCCCAAGCGGAGGACACGCCATGCACGATCGGCTCGACCACCACCGCATGACCGGCGATGCGTCGCTCGCCGCGGCGCTGCGCGCGCTGCCCGCCAGCACGCCCGCGCGGGACGCATGGCCCGAACTCGCCTCGCGCATCCGGCGCCGCCGCGTCGTGCGCAAGGCCGTGTGGTTCACGCTGCCCGCCGCGTTCGCCGCCGGCATGGCGCTCACGCTTGCATGGCCGCACCTCCAGCGGAGCACGGCATCGCCGGCGCCCGTCCGCGTCGCGATGCAATCTTCCAGCCATGCCACACCGCCGGCCGCGCCCGACATCGACGCCTTGCAGGCAAGTTCGCAGCAATGGCAGGCGTGGGTGCAGACCCTCGACCGCGACGGCGCGCCGCTGGACGGCCGGCAACTGACCCAGGCCGTGGCCCTGCAGGACCGGATCGGCCTGGTGGACCTGCAACTTTCCGCCGCACGCAATCCCTCGACGACTGTCGGCCTGTGGCAGCAGCGCATCACGCTGTTGCAGCAGCTCGGCCTGCTGCACCTGCAGCCCTACCTGGTCGCGACCCAACGCCCCGCAAGCCACGACCACCTCATTTCCATGTGACCACTTTCCATGTGACCGGAGAACCCCCATGCAACGAACACTCGCCTTCTGCCTGTTGCTGCCGCTTGCGGGCGCGGCCTTCGCCGCACCACCCGCGGCATCGGACTCCGCGCAAAGCGCAGCGACCGACGCCGCCGCCGAGCAACAAATGGCCCAATTGCAAACGCGCATGAACGACCTGGCTCGCCAGATGGCCGCGCTGTCCACGAAGCTCGGCGACGAGGCCAACGCCAGCGCGCTGCACTATCTCGCGGACAGCCGGCGCGGCATGTTCGGCATGGCCGTCATGGGCACGGACAAGGGTTTGCGGGTGGACGCCGTGACGCCCGGCGGTCCGGCCGAACGCGCCGGCATCAAGGCCGGCGACACGATCACGCGTATCGACGGCAAACCGGTCGGCAAGCACGGCGGTGCTTCCGGAAGCGCGCTCTGGCACGCCCAAGCAGGAAAACCCATCGTGCTGGCCGTCGATCGCGGCGGCAAGCTGCACGAACTGCGCGTCACCCCCGAGCGCTTGCAGACTTCGGACTGGCAGGACATCGCGCGCCAGGCGGAACTGGCCGCGGACCGGGCCACCGCGCAGGTGCGTTCGCCCGAATTCCAGCGCCAGATCCAGCAAAGCATCGACGAGGCGATGAAAAACGCGGCCGTTGCAATGAAGGATGCGTCCGTGGCACGCGAAGCGGCCATCGAGGCCGGTGAACGCGCAAACCGCTGGACCATCCGGATGTCGCCGTGGTTCGGCCTGAACCTCGCGCCGTTGAATCCCGATCTCGGCAGTTATTTCGGTACCGATCGGGGGGCGCTGGTGCTGTCGCGCGACGACAAGCAGTTTCCGGAACTGCAACCCGGCGACGTGATCACCGCGGTCGGTGGTCAACCCGTCGCACGACCCGAGGACGCCACGCGCGCCCTGCGCGAAGCAGGGAAAGACAAATCCGTCGCGGTGGCGCTGCGTCGGCACGGCAAGCCGGTCACGCTGGCGATGAAAGTGCCGAGGCATTGGGACATCCTGCCACCGCCCCCACCCCCACCGCCTGTGCCACCGGTTCGACCCACGCCACCGTCCGTGACGCCGCCTGCACCGCCGCCGTCACCGACACCGCCAAGTCACGCGTAGCACACTTCAGATTTCGACCTGCGTGCCGAGCTCGACCAGCCGGTTGCCGGGAATGTGGAAGAACGCCGTGGCCGGCATCGCGTTGCGCGACAGGAAGGCGAACAGCTTGTCGCGCCATAGCGCCATGCCCGGGCGTTTGGTGGCAACGACCGTTTCGCGCGACAGGAAGAACGTGGTGTCCATCATGTCGAACGCCAAGCCCTTTCGTGCGCAGGCGACCAGCGCGGCGGGCACATCGGGATCCTCCATGAAACCGAAGCGCAGCATCAGCGTATGGAATGAATGGCCCAGATCACGCACTTCGATCCGCTCGGCCTGATCCGCGAACGGCACTTCCAGCGTGTCCACGCTCAGCAGCACGTTGTGTTGGTGCAGCACCTTGAAGTGCTTCAGGCTGTGCAGCATCGCGTGCGGCACGGCGTTGAGGTTCGCGGTCATGAATACCGCGGTGCCGGGCACGCGTGCCGGCGGATGTTCGGCGATGCTCGCGATGAATGGCGTCAGCGCAATGCCGCCGTGCTTCAACTGGCGCAGCACCAGCTCGCGGCCGCGCCGCCAGGTGGTCATCACCGTGAACACCAGGATGCCCAACACCAACGGAAACCAGCCGCCGTGCTCGACCTTCAGGAGGTTGGCACCGAAGAACGCGCAATCGACGGTCAGCAGCGGAACACCCAGCGCGATCACCGCCGGCCACTTCCAGTGCCACAGACGCAAGGCCACCAGCAGCGCCAGCAAGGTGGTCGTCACCATCGTGCCGGTGACCGCGATGCCGTAAGCCGCGCCGAGGTTTTCCGAGGAACGGAACCCGACCACCGCGACCAGCACCAGCACCAGCAGCATGCCGTTGATCCACGGCACGAAAATTTGTCCGGACATGCTGCTGGAGGTATGCACCACCCTCATGCGCGGCGAAAAGCCAAGCTGCACGGCTTCGCGCGTCATCGAATACGCGCCCGAAATCACCGCCTGCGAGGCAATCACCGTCGCGATCGCGGCCAGCACGATCATCGGGATCAGCAGTATGTGCGGCACCAGCAGGTAGAACGGATTGGCCGACGCCTCCGGATGCCGCAACATCAACGCGCCCTGCCCGAAGTAATTGCACAGCAGCGCGGGGAATACGAAACACGCCCACGCGATGCGTATGGGCTTTTTTCCGAAATGCCCCATGTCCGCGTACAACGCCTCGGTGCCCGTCACCGCCAGCACCACGCCGCCCAGCGCAAGAAACGCGGCGATGCCGTGGGAATGGAAAAAACGCGCCGCGTAATACGGGTTCAAGGCGAGCAGGATTTCCGGCGCGCGCACGATCATGTGCAGGCCAAGCAATGCGATGGCCGCGAACCACACGCACATCACGGGTGCAAACAAACCACCCACGCGCGCGGTGCCGAACTTCTGCAGCAGGAACAGGCCGAGCAGGATGACCACGCTGATCGGCACCACCCAACGCGTCAGCGCGGGCGCGGCGACCTTCACGCCCTCCACCGCCGACAGCACCGAGATCGCGGGCGTGATCACGCCATCGCCGTAGAACAGCGCGGCGCCGAAAATCGCAACCACCGCGACCAGCCAGCGCAGCTTCGGCACCCCGCGCACGCTGCGCTGCGCCAGCGCCATCAGTGCCATGATGCCGCCTTCGCCCTTGTTGTCGGCGCGCATCACGAACACCACGTACTTCACCGTGACCACCAGTACCAGTGACCAGAACACCAGCGACAACACGCCGAACACGCTGGCGCGACTGACCTGCAGGCCATAGTCGCTGCTGAAGATTTCCTGCAGCGTGTACAGCGGACTGGTGCCGATGTCGCCGAACACCACGCCGAGCGCACCGAACGCCAGCGCGCGCAGCGGCGGAGAAATTTCCGATTTCGAACCCGTGGTGTGCATGCCACGCACCCGACGCCGCAACGAGGGCGCGAAGTGTAATGCCGCCGCCGCAGGTGCGATGCGATGGGCGGCGCCCGGCAGCCTGCGGTTCAGGTAGGTGCGAGGCGCCGCTAAATCTCCACCTGCGCGCCCAGCTCGATCAGCCGGTTGCCGGGGATGCTGAAGAACGCGGTGGCGGGCAATGCATTGCGTGCGAGGAACGCGAACAGCTTGTCGCGCCACAGCGCCATGCCGGGCCGGTCGGTGGCGACGATGGTTTCGCGCGACAGGAAGAATGTCGTGTCCATCATCTTGATGTCGAGGCCCTGCTTGGCGCATTCGTGGAGCGCGACGGGCACGTTCGGATCATCGGCGAAACCGAAGCGCAGCGTCAGGAGATAGAAATCATTGCCGAGATCCTTCAGTTCCATGCGCTCATCGCGATCGGAGTACGGCGTTTCCAGCGTGTCCACGGTGAGGACCACGTTGCGCTTGTGCAGCACCTTGTTGTGCTTGAGATTGTGCAGCAGCGCGTGCGGAACCGCGTCGGGATCGCTGACCAGGAAAATCGCGGTGCCCTCCACGCGCGTCGGCGGATGCTCGGCAAGGTTGGCGATGAAGGGTGCCAATGCGAGACCGCCGTGCTTGAGTTGACGCAGCACGAGATCGCGCCCGCGCCGCCAGGTGGTGAGGATGGTGAACACCGCAAGCCCCAACACCAGCGGGAACCAGCCGCCATCCTCGACCTTGAGCGTATTGGCGCCGAAGAACGACAGGTCGATCGTGAGGAAGAACAGGCCCAACCCGAGAATCACCCATGGATTCCACTTCCACATCCGCCACGCGACGATCAGGAACAACGTGGTGTCGATCGCCATGGTGCCGGTCACCGCGATGCCGTAGGCGCCGGCCAGCGCATTGGACGAACCGAAGCCGATCACCACCAACACCACCAGGATCATCAACAGGCGATTGACCCACGGCAGGTAGATTTGCCCGGCTTCCTCGTTGGACGTGTGCACCACCGGCATGCGCGGCAGGAAGCCGAGCTGGATCGCCTGCCGCATGATCGAGAACGAGCCCGCGATCACGGCCTGCGAAGCGATCACCGCGGCCGCGGTTGCCAGCGCGATCATCGGATACAGTCCCCACGGCGGCACCGCGAGATAGAACGGATTGCTGGCGGCCGCTGGATTGTGCACCAGCAACGCGCCCTGGCCGAAATAGTTCAGCATCAGGCCGGGCATCACGAAGCCATACCACGCAACGGTGATCGGCCTGCGCCCGAAGTGGCCCATGTCGGCGTACAGTGCCTCGGCACCGGTCACGCACAGCACCACGGCGCCCAGCACGAGAAAGCCGCCCGCGCCATGGTGGACGAAGAAGTTGAACCCGTACCAGGGATTGATCGCGCGCAACACGAAGGGGTGCTGCGCGATGTTGTACACGCCGACCAGGCCGATCGCCACGAACCAGATGCACATCACCGGCCCGAAAATGCTGCCCACTTTGCCGGTGCCGCGCTTCTGGATCA
>JAGWZT010000137.1 GCA_018971925.1 Lysobacteraceae bacterium
TGACTTTCGCGTGTTTGTGCGATCGTCCATGATCGCTGCTTCGTTCAGCGCCGAGCGAGCACCAAAATCATCGCGGTCCGCCAGTCCAGAACGCCCATCCATGGGCTGACTTTCCACAACAGCCGCTTCGCATGGAACACCCATGGCCAGACAGCCCTGCGTAATCGCCCCGTCCATCCTCTCGGCCAACTTCGCCAAGCTCGGCGCGGAAGTGGATGCCGTGATCGATGCCGGCGCCGACTGGATCCATTTCGACGTGATGGACAACCACTACGTGCCCAACCTCACCATCGGGCCGATGGTGCTGAGGGCGCTGCGCGACTACGGCATCACCGCGCCGATGGACGTGCACCTGATGGTGGAGCCTGTGGATCGCATCGTGCCGGACTTCGCCAAGGCCGGGGCCACTTCGATCAGCTTCCACCCCGAGGCGACGCGGCACGTGGATCGCACGCTGTCGCTGATCCGCGAGCACGGCTGCAAGGCGGGCCTCGTGTTCAATCCGGCAACGCCGCTCGACTGGCTGGATTACGTGCTGGACAAGGTCGACATCGTGCTGGTGATGTCGGTGAACCCGGGCTTTGGCGGGCAATCATTCATTCCGTCGGCGCTGGAGAAGCTGAAGCGCGCGCGTGAAATCATCGACCGCAGCAGCCGACCGATCCATCTCGAAGTCGATGGCGGCGTCAAAACCGGCAACATCGGCGACATTGCGCGCGCGGGCGCGGATGCGTTCGTCGCGGGGTCCGCGATTTTCGGCAGCGATGACTACAAGGCCACGATCGTGGCCATGCGCAAAGCGGTAGGTTGAATGTTCCGATCGAAGCGGCTGTTGTGGAAAGTCAGCCCATGCAAGGGCATTCTGGACTGGCAGACCGCGATGTTTTTGGTGCTCGCTCGGCGCTGAACGGAGCAGCGATCATGGACGATCGCACAAACACGCGACAGTCAGCCCATGGATGGGCGAGGTGGACTGCCAGAGCGCGATCAGTTTGGTGCTGGCAGGGTGCTGATCGAAGTAGCGTTCATGGATGAACGCACAAATATACTCCCAAGACCAACGGCCCCGGTGCTTTCACACCGAGACCGCGGCCGACCAGGAGAGGTAACGAAACGCGAGGCTGGAAGAACGGACCTCGAACTGCATGTGGTCCACCGCGCTGGACGCCTTCCGGTGTCAGTGGCCGGGTGCGTCTCCGGCGCCAGCGCGGGGGTATTCCACAGTCGACATCCACGGCAGGAGTACCGACAGCTGCCATTTGGCCTGCCAAGGGCGCCGGCCGCGGGGCGGGTCAAGGGCGGCAAGCGGGCAATTTGTGGCAAATTTCTGACAGCCCCCGAGAGGGCTTGCACACTGTGGGTATATGACGCAGGCTCACGCTCGGCGCCCCGTTGCGCGGGGCAAGGCAAACCCTAGGAGAACCGAATGGCCCGCGCCATCGCCATCGTGGAAGACGAACCTTCCATCCGCGCCAATTACGTCGAGGCGCTTTCGCGCTTCGGCTACGACGTGCACGGGTTTGCCTCACGCATCGAGGCGTCCAGCGCCTTCGCCAACCGCATGCCGGAACTGGTGATCATCGACATCGGCCTGGGCGACGAACCCGAGGGCGGGTTCGACCTTTGCCGGGAACTGCGCGCGCGGTCGGCGACGTTGCCGATCATTTTCCTGACCGCGCGCGATTCCGATTTCGACGTGATTTCAGGCCTGCGCCTGGGCGCCGATGATTACCTCAGCAAGGACATCAGTTTCCACCAGCTCGCCGCGCGCATCGGCGCGCTGTTTCGCCGCGCCGAATCGCAGCGGGTGCCGGCCGCGACCGAAACCGTGGTCGAACATGGCCCGCTGAAGTTGGAAGCCGAGCGCATGCGCGTCACCTGGAACGACTTCGAGGTGCCGTTGACCGTCACCGAATTCTGGATGGTGCATACGCTGGTGCGTTTTCCCGGCCACGTGAAGAATCGCGACCAGTTGATGCGCGACGCGGAGCTGGTAGTGGACGACGCCACCATCACCTCCCACATCAAGCGCATCCGCAAGAAGTTCCTCGCCATCGATCCGGAGTTCGACGCGATTGAAACGGTGCATGGGGTTGGTTACAGGTGGAAACCGTGAAAGTCGGACCGGGGACTAGGGACCGGATGTTCCGAGATCGCATCCGCATGCTCTAGATGCTGGCTAGCCGAGCCCGCTCGGCATTGATATTCGGCTTCGTCACGTGTCTCATGCGCGTATGAGATTGCCGCTGCCGCGCTGTTGCCGATCCCCGATCCCCGGTCCCCGGTCCCCGCTGCAATGACGTTGCGTCGCAAATTGCTGCTGGTCGCGCTGTCCACGCTGGCATTGCCGTGGGCGGGCTGGCTGTACGTGCGCCAGATGGAGCACTTGCTGCGCAACAGCCAGGAGCAGGCCTTGCTGGCGATCGCGTTCGCGCTCGATCGCGGGCTGGTGGCGGTGGGGGCGCAGTTGCCGCACGCCGAACAAGGCTGGTACGTGCAGGACGCCAGCCAGCCGATCGTGATCGATGGCGACGATTCCGACTGGAAGGCCTTCGCGCACTGGGAACAACATCCATGGCCCGGCGTGGATGTGCAGCTCGCCGCGGATTCGGCTTGGCTGTACATGCGCATCAACGTCGCGGATGCAACGCACACCCGGGTCGGTGCCTTCGATGCCACCGCGGTCGAATCGGACCACGTTTTGCTGCAATTGACGCGCGGCAACCGTCAGCGCAGCTACCTGCTCGCCAGCGCCAGTTCGGGGGCGTTCCTCGCGCATCCGCTGGGGCCGCGCGAGCGCGGTTTTCCGGACGAAATCAGCGGCCAGTGGCGGGATTCAGGCAAGACCTATCGGATCGAACTGCGCGTTCCGCGTGCACAGGCGCCGGACCAGTTGGGCATCGGCGTATTCGATGCCGATGCGCCCACCCGCTTCGACGGCGGCAAGCCCGACTTGCGGCCGTTGCTAAACCTGTCGCCCGCGCTTTCGAACGATCTCACCCAGCTCGCGCCCAGCGGCGTGCGCGTCCGCCTATTGAGCGGGGATGGCTGGGTGATCGGCGAGGGCGGCAGCATGCTGGAGATACACAAGCCCAAGGTGAGCCGTTTTCCGTGGCTGCAGCAGGTACTGTCGGATTTGCTGGTAGTGCCCTCGCTCGACCAGCGCCAGCACCTGCCGCGCAACATCCCGCGCCTGTCCGAGCCCGACGTGCAGCAGGCACTGGACGGCCAGGCCACCGCGAACTGGCGCGGCGGCGACACGCCGGGCAGCGTGGTGTTGACGGTGGCGGTGCCACTGGACGTGCGCGGACAGAACCGCGGCGCGCTGGTGCTGGAACAATCCAGCCAGGCGTTGCCGCTGCTGACCAATCGAGCGCTGCTGGGTTTGATGCTGGCCAGCATCGCGGTGTTGCTGATCGCGGGCGCGGTGTTGTTCGCGTTCGCAACCTGGCTGTCGGTGCGCATCGGGCGCCTGCGCGATGCCGCCGAGCAGGCCCAGCACCACGAAGGACTGGAGCTGGCCAGGCTGCCGCTGATCGATGATCGCGATGAACTGGGCGATCTTGCGCGCAGCCTGTCGCGCCTGCTGGAGTCGATCGGCACCTACACCGAATACCTGCGCAAACTCGCCTCCAACCTGTCGCACGAACTCAACACACCGCTCGCGATCGTGCGCTCGTCGCTGGAAAACCTGGAGCACGCGGAGCTGCCGCGCGAGGCAATGTCCTACCTTGCGCGTGCGCGCGACGGCACGGCGCGCATCGGCACCATCGTGCGCGCAATGAGCGAGGCCAGCCGCATGGAGCGCGCCATGGCGCACGCGGATGGAGAAGACATGGATCTCGCGCAGGTGGTGCGGGGTTGCGCCGAAGCCTATCGGCCGCTGGCCGCGCCGCGCGAACTCGAGTGCGACATTCCCGCCGGACCGGTGCCGCTGTACGGCGGGCCGGAGCTGATCGCGCAGGCGCTGGACAAGTTGTTCGACAACGCCTTGTCGTTCACGGCGCCCGATGGCTGGATTCGCATCGCGCTGCAGGAGGGTGACGATGGCGAAGCGCGCATCGTGGTGGCCAACAAGGGCTCGCACCTGCCCGATTCCATGCAGGGCCAATTGTTCGATTCGCTGGTCAGCGTGCGCGGTGCGGGCGCGAAGGCGGGTGCGCCACACCTCGGGCTGGGCCTGTATGTCGTGAGGCTGGTCGCCGAACTGCACCAGGGGCGCGCCTCCGGACGCAACGAGGGGGACGGCGTGGTGTTCGAGATGAGCCTGCGCGGCATGCGGCGCCCCGGCGACGAATAGACGGGACTACTTTGCGTCCATCCGCGAACGCCGCACAATGTGCAACTTCGTCGACGGCTATCCCGCGCGGAATGGGATGCAGGAGCGGCCATCAAAGCTGCCGTCCATGGCCGGAGATCTGCGGCCTGATTTTCACAAGTTGTTCTTGCGTTCGTCCCTGAACGCGGCTTCGCTGGACTGACGATGGGCTGGATCGCTTTCGGGTTCATTTGCACCAGAACGGCCATCCATGGCCTGACTTTTCACAACAGCCGCTCCATAGAGTGCAGCCGGGGATTCACACAGTGATCGATCAGACCCGATTCGATGCCCTCGCCCGCGAAGGCCACAACCGCATCCCGCTGGTGCGCGAGGTGCTGTCGGACCTCGACACGCCGTTGTCGGTGTATCTGAAACTCGCCGATGGCCCGTACACCTTCCTGCTGGAATCGGTCGAGGGCGGCGCGAACTGGGGCCGCTATTCGATCATCGGCCTGCCCGCGCGGCGTGTTTTCAGCTTTCGCGCGCACACGCTGACCGTCAGCGAAGACGGAGCAGTCGTCGAAACGCGCGAGGTCGACGATCCGCTCGCCGAAGTCGAGCGCCTGCGCGCGCAATACCGCGTGCCGCACCTGCCGGACCTGCCCGCGTTCACGGGTGGGCTGGTCGGCTATTTCGGATTCGAAACGGTCGGCTACGTGGAACCACGCCTCGCGAACTGGCAGCGCGCGGACGAGCTGGGCACGCCCGATATTCTTTTGGTGCTGGCCGAGGAAGTCGCGGTGTTCGACAACCTCAAGGGCCGCTTGTACCTGATCGTGCACGCCGATCCTTCGCGTCCGCATGCCTACGCGCGCGCGCAAAGACGCCTCGACGCGTTGGCGCACCACCTGCGCCAGGGCGGCGCGGCGTATCCGCAACCGACGCATGGCGCGGTATTGGACGAGCGCGATTTCAAATCCTCGTTCACGAAGGAAGCTTTCGAGGCGATGGTGGAGCGCTGCAAGGAATACATCCGCGCCGGCGACGTGTTCCAGGTGGTGCCTTCGCAACGCCTCAGCATCGGTTTCAACGCGCGGCCGGTGGACGTCTACCGCGCGTTGCGTGCGTTGAACCCGTCGCCGTACATGTATTTCTTCGATCTGGGCGAAACCCAGATCGTCGGCTCGTCGCCGGAAATCCTGGCGCGGTTGAAGGACGGCAAGGTCATCGTGCGTCCACTCGCCGGCACCCGCAAGCGCGGCGCCACGGCGGAAGAAGATGCAGCGCTTGAAAAGGAACTGCTGGCCGATCCCAAGGAACGTGCCGAGCACCTGATGCTGATCGACCTTGGCCGCAACGACATCGGCCGCATCAGCGAAACCGGAACCGTGCAGGTCAGCGATTCGTTCGCGATCGAGCGCTACTCGCATGTCATGCATATCGTCTCGCAGGTCGAAGGCAGGGTGCGCCCCGGCACCAGCTACATGGATGTGTTGCGTGCAACATTTCCGGCCGGCACGCTGTCGGGCGCGCCCAAGATCCGCGCCATCGAAATCATCCAGGAACTGGAGCCGTTCAAGCGCAACATCTACTCCGGCGCCATCGGATGGATCGGCTGGTGGGGCGACGCCGACACCGCCATCGCGATCCGCACCGC
>JAGWZT010000138.1 GCA_018971925.1 Lysobacteraceae bacterium
GCGCCGGCGATCAGCGCCGACGGGTCGATCATGTGGCGCGCACCGCGCGGATGGATCACCAGCCGCGCGTTCGGCAACTCGCGCATCAACGCACCCGCGCCGCCCGCGTGATCGAGATGCACGTGCGTCGGCATCACGTAATCCACCGCCCCGCGCGAAATACCAAGTCCGGCCAGGGTCTCCAGCAACAATGGCACCGACAGGCTGGTGCCGCTTTCGACGAACGCGTAATGCCCGTCGCTGCCGACCAGATAACACGCCGCCATGCGCGGACGATGCTGCGCGGTGTCGATGCAAACGATGTCGTCATTCAGGATTTCGTAATGCGCCATCACGGCCTCCGTGCATGCTGCCGCAACATGCGGGAGCAGAAGATTCTTGCACGGGCATCAAGGACGCCGGTTCAGCGCGCGTGTGCGCGCTCCAGCACCGCGACGTTGACTTCCGCGCGCAACCGGAACCCGAGCTTTTCATAGAGCGCGATCGCCGGATGGTTGTCTTTCCACGCGTGCAGGAACGGTGTTTCGCCGCGCGCCTGGATGGCCGTCGCGACGATCGCCGACAAGCGTCGCGCGAGTCCGCGCCCGCGAAAATCGGGATGCGTGCACACGCCACTGACTTCGGTGTAGCCGGGCATGCGCATGCGTTCACCCGCCATCGCCGCCAGACGGCCATCGATGCGGATGCCGCGAAACCTGCCCATCACGTGCGTGCGCGCAAGGAACGGTCCTGGCTGCGTGAGTTGCGCCAGCGCCAGCATCTCCGGTGCATCCGCATCGCCCAGCGTGATGATGTCTTCAGCGGGCGCCGCATCGATGGAACGTGTCGCCACCATCTGGACGCCCAGCGCGGTTTTCGTGGCCCGCAACGCTGGCGGCACCGCAATCTCCGGAACCTGCAGCACGTACACGTGTTCGCCCGGTTCCACCAACCCTGCAAGGGCATCCAACGCTGCCGGACTGTCATCGCGCGCCGACGCAAACAGGTTCACGTCACGCTGGTAGCGCTTCGCCAACGCACCACCCTCCGACAATGATGCATGGCGACTGGCGAGGCTTTCCCAGACTGGCCGATCAAGCTCAGCGGACGCGCCCATCGTCAATACGCGAATTCGCGGAACACCGGATCGACGCTGCCATGCCATTCGGTACGGAACAGCTCCAGCTTGCGTTCGGCCGGCGTCTGGTTGGCTTCGGCGAATTCGATCAACGGCTGCAGGAACATGGTCTCATCGACTCCGTTCCGGTTGAGCCGCGCGCGCCGCTTCAAACCATTGCCGGCGATTTCCAGCGCGCGCAACGACAGCTCGCGCACGGTTTCGCCGCGAAACGGAAATTTGAGTGCGTGCTTCGGCACGCCATCGCGCAAGGCGTGGCGTTCTGGCATGTCGAAATCCTTCACCAGATCCCAGGCGGCATCGAGTGATTCGGTGTCGTACAACAGGCCGACCCAGAACGCCGGCAGCGCACACAGGCGGTTCCACGGGCCGCCGTCCGCGCCGCGCATTTCCAGATACTGCTTGAGGCGCACCTCCGGGAACGCCGTGGTCATGTGGTCGGACCAGTCGCGCAGCGTGGGTTTCTCGCCCGGCAGCGCGGGCAGTTTGCCTGCGAGGAAATCGCGGAACGATTGCCCCGCGCAGTCGATGTAGCGCCCGTGGCGATGCACGAAGTACATCGGCACGTCGAGCAGGTAATCGACGTAGCGCTCGAACCCGAAACCGTCCCGGAACACGAAATCCAGCATGCCGGTGCGGTCGGCATCGGTGTCGGTCCAGATGTGCGAGCGGTAGCTCTGGAACCCGTTCGGCTGGCCTTCGGTGAAGGGCGAGTCGGCGAACAGCGCGGTCGCGATCGGCTGCAGCGCCAGCGACACGCGGAACTTCTTCACCATGTCGGCTTCATCGGCGAAGTCGAGGTTGACCTGTACCGTGCAGGTGCGGGTCATCATGTCGAGGCCGAGCGAGCCGACCTTCGGCATGTAGCGGCGCATGATCGCGTAGCGGCCCTTGGGCATCCAGGGCATCTCGTCGCGCTTCCACTTCGGCTGGAAACCCATGCCGAGGATGCCGAGTTGCAGGGGTTCGGCCGCGCGGCGCACGCAGTCGAGGTGTTCCTGCACCTCGCAGCAGGTCTGGTGGATGGTTTCCAGCGGCGCACCGGACAATTCAAGCTGACCGGCAGGCTCCAGCGTCACCGACGCGTTGCCGCGTGCCAGCGCAATGACGTTGCCGTCCTCCTCGACCGGTTCCCAGCCGCAGCCGGCAACGCCGTGCAGCAACGCGCCGATGCCACGTTCACCCGCATACGGCGGCGGACGCAAATCGTCGGTGCGAAACACGAACTTCTCGTGCTCGGTGCCGATCTTCCAGTCCGCCGCGGGGCGGCCGCCGGCGGCGAGGTATTCGACGAGTTGTGCGCGCCGTTCGATCGGTTGTTCGGCAACGTGGCTGGGACCGGACATGCACACACCTTCGGAGGAGCTAGACCGCCAAGATGGGGCGGCGGACGGCGATCTGCAAGTACTCAACCCAAGGGCAGTCCTCGCGGCTCGGATGCGGGTGGCCGTTCGCGCTGAGCGTAGCGGCCTTCAGGCCGCGAAGTCGAAGCGCCACTGACGGTCCTTCGACTTCGGCGCTTCGCGCCTACGCTCAGGCCGATCGGGAAATTTGGTGTGATAGCGGCGCCCGTCAGCCCAGCAACGCCGCTACCGCGGCGCGCGCTTCGTGCACGCCGGTACCGGCAGGCGCGGAGAACGGAATCAACTGCACGCGCCCCCCTTCTTCCGCGATTTCATCCTCGACTTCGCGCTGGCGGGCATGCACCTGCGCGCGCGAAAGCTTGTCGGCCTTGCTGAGCAACACCACGCACGGCAGTTCGATGGCGGCGCAGAAGGCCAGCATCTGGCGATCGAACGCGGCGGGCGCGTGACGGATGTCCGCGATCAGCACCAGTCCGCGCAGCGACTGGCGCTTGCGCAGATAGGCGTCGATTTCCTGCTTCCAGTGCTGGCGCAGGGCCGGCGGTACCTTGGCATAACCGTAACCGGGCAGGTCCACCAGCCGATGTCCGCCGGGCAGCGCGAACACCACCAATTGCTGGGTGCGCCCCGGCGTCTTGCTGGTGCGCGCCAGTGCACCCTGGCCGGCGAGCGCATTGATGGCGCTGGACTTGCCCGCGTTGGAGCGCCCGGCGAAAGCCACCTCGGCGGCGGTATCCGGCGGCAGCTGGTCGACGCGATGCGCCGCCAGCACGAAGGCCGCGCCGCGCAATGGATTGCTGGTCGATTGACGTCCCTGTGTCTGGTTCCCGCCCAATCCATGGCCGGGATGACGCGTTGGACTCATGTCTGTCGCCTTGTCTGGTTTCCGGCGAGTCTGCGATCCGGGACGAGATGCTGCGTTTGACGCACCTTTCCCGCCGCGGCGATAATCCCGCGGTTCGCGCCAGCCTCTGCGCCGGTGCTCATGCCTTAAGGGAAAGAGAGGATTCTATGGGTTTCCGGCGCTCAGCAGCTGTCCTTGTCATGCTCGCCGCCACGGCGCCGATCGCGGTGGCGCTGTCGGCCCCGCCGGCCAGGCACTCGGCCGAGTCGAAACCTGCAGCCTCCGCTCCCGCTGCGAGCGCGCCCGCCGGCAGTTCCAGTGCCGCTGCGCCGGCCAGTGCCGCGAGTACGGGCGACGCAGCCAAAGCCGCGGAAGCGGAATTCGACAAGCTCGCCGCTGTCGCAACCAAGCCGGGCGACGCCACCGCCGGCCAGGCCAAGGCCGCCGCCTGCGGCGCCTGCCACGGCATGGATGGCAATTCCAGCGATGCGCAATATCCCAAGCTTGCCGGCCAGAGCGAGCAATACATCGTCACCCAGCTGATGCGCTTCAAGAGCGGCACGCGGCAGAACGCGATCATGCAGGGCATGGCCTCAACGCTGGCACCGCAGGACATGCATGACATCGGGGCGTACTTCTCGCAGCAGAAGCGCCTGCCGGGCGTGGCCGATTCCAAGCTCGCCGACGATGGCGAAAAGCTGTACCGCGAAGGTGATTCCAGCCGCGGCATCCCGGCGTGCATGGCGTGCCACGGTCCGGATGGTGCGGGCAATCCGGGCTGGCGCGTACCGAACATCGGCGGCCAGCACGCCGATTACGTGCAGGCGCAGCTCAAGGCCTGGCACGACGGTGCCGCCTGGGGCAGCGACACGCACGCCATGATCATGCCGGCCATCGCCCAGCACCTGACCGAGCAGGACATTTCGGCGGTTTCGAGCTACGTCGAGGGTCTGCATCCCGCGCCCGCACCGAAGGCGGCCGCCAAGACCGACGCCATCGATTGAACCCGCCGCGTCGCGCGCGGTCGGTTCAGGGCCAGCACAGCAGACTGCCGGCCATCATCCGTGATTTGACAGGGTCCCGATCATGATCAAACGCACCGTTGTGCTCCTGCTGCTCGCCGCGACAGCCGGGCTTGCGTTCGCGCAGGCGCCGCAGCAATGGACCGAAGGCAAGGATTACTTCGCGATCCAGAACCCGCAGCCCACCGCCCAGCCCGACAAGGTGGTGGTGACGGAAGTGTTCTCGTTCGGCTGCCCGGCGTGCAACCAGTTCGAACCCTACGTCGACAAGCTGCGCGCCGAACTGCCCAGCGGTGCGGTGCTGCAGTTCCTGCCGGCGAGCTGGCATCCGAACGAAGACTGGCCCGTATTCCAGCGCGCCTACTTCACCGCCAAGGCGCTGGGGCTGGACAACAAGGAATCGCACGACGCGGTGTTCAAGGCGATCTGGGGTCCAAATGGCCCGCTCGCGACCTACGATCCGGCCACCCAGCGTCCCAAGGATGAATCCAACCTGCCCAAGATCGAGGACGTCGCGAAGTTCTATGGCAAGTTTGGCGCCAAGCCGGGCGAATTCGTCGCGACCGCCAATTCGTTTTCCGTGAACCTGGAAATGAAACGCGCCGACCAGCAGATCATGGCATGGGGCGTGGACAGCACGCCAACCATCATCATCGATGGCAAGTGGCGGCTCACGCCGGCTTCCACCAAAAGTGCACAACAAGCGGTGGACCTGACGCTGTTCCTGGTCAACAAGGAACTCGCTTCAAAGAAGGCGAAGTGACATGACCGTATCGCGCCTGATCCGTGCGTCCCTGCTGGTTTGTGGCCTGGTGCTGACAGCCGCATGCTCGGCGCACAACGACGCCGGCACCACGTCAACCCCGGCGGCGGCACCTTCCGCAGCGGCAACCCCGGCGCCCGCCGTCACCACCGCGTTCACCGAAGGCAAGGAATACGTCAATCTGGCGCTGCCCAAAGGCCAGGCGGCTCCGACCGGCGTGGTGGAAGTGGTCGAAGTGTTTTCCTACGGCTGTCCGCACTGTGCCGAGTTCGCACCCTACATGGACAAGTTGCGCGCCGAGCTGCCCGACGGCGTGCAGATCCGCTACATGCCTGCCGTGTTCGACGCGTCTTGGATGCCTTACGCGCAAGCGTTCTATGCGGCGCGTGAGCTGGGCGTGCTGAAACAGACCCATGATGCGTTCTTCAAGGCCATGCTGGAGCACTACCCGCTCAATTCGTTGCAGGACATGGCGGCGTGGTATGGCCGCCAGGGCGTGGATCCACAGAAGTTCATGGCCGCAGCCACCGGCGCGGAAACCACCAAACAGATGACGGATGACCAGCACACCGAAATGGGTTGGGGCATCGACGCCACGCCGACCCTCGTGGTGGGCCGCCGCGCCAGCGATGCCAAGGATGCGCCGTTCGTCGGCTTGATGCGCAGCGCGGAAATCACCAGTTATGCCCAATTGCAGCAAGTGGGTTTGTGGATGGCGCAGCACGTCGAGAAGCATTGAACGGAACGCACACCGGTCCGTGCATTCCGGCACACGGAAGTCCGCACCGCGAAGTGGTAGT
>JAGWZT010000139.1 GCA_018971925.1 Lysobacteraceae bacterium
GTGCAGGGTGTACCGAAGACAAGAACGAAAGCGCGCATCGACGCGTTGATCGAGGACTACCGTTTCGGCGATCGCCAGAAACAGCTTGCCGGCACCATGAGCGGAGGCCAGAAGCAACGCCTCGCGCTGGCCGCCGCGGTCATCCACGAACCGCAATTGCTGTTTCTCGACGAGCCGACCAGCGCGGTCGATCCGGAATCGCGCCGTGATTTCTGGGAAAAGTTGTTCGAGCTGGCCGACGCCGGCACCACCCTGCTGGTGTCGACGCACATGATGGACGAAGCCGAGCGCTGCCATCGCCTCGCGATCCTCGACAACGGCCGGCTGGTCGCCGACGGCACGCCCGCCGAACTCACCGATGCGCTGCAAGGACGCACGCTGGTGATCGACACAGCGACGCCGCGGCGCGTGCAACATGCCTTGGCGGACATGCCCGGCGTGGACGGTGTCGCGCAGGTCGGCAACCGCCTGCGGGTGTTGCTGGCCGAAGACGCGCATGACATGCAGGCGCGCATCGAAGCCGCCATCGCGCAAGCGAACCTGCAGGCACGGGTGGCCGACGCGAAGCCCAACCTCGAGGACGTGTTCGTCGCCGCCACGCGCGAAGGCGAGGCCGACCGGAAGCGCGCCGCATGAACTGGCGGCGCCTGTGGGCGATCATGCTGAAGGAACTGCGGCAGATGCGGCGCGACCGCGTCACCCTGGGCATGATCGTCGGCGTGCCGGTGATGCAGTTGATCCTGTTCGGTTACGCGATCAACTTCAACCTGCGCGGGCTGGACGCCGGCATCGCCGACCAGGCGCATACCTCGGGTTCGCGCGCGCTTGTGATGGACATGCTGGCAACCGGCGTGGTCAAACCGGTGCTGGTCGCGGACACGCCGCAGCAACTGATGGACGCGTTGCGGCGGGGGCGGATCAGTGTCGGCATCGTGGTGCCGCCGGACTTCGAACGTCGCCGCAGCGAGGGGCGCCAGGTGGCGCAAGTGCTCGTCGATGGCAGCGACACCGTGGTGCAGGCCGCGGCCGCGCAACTGGCGCAGGTGCCGGTACAGCGCGCGTTGCCCGACGCGCGCGCGCCGATGCGCTCGACGCCGCGTGCGGGGCCGATCGACGTGGTCGGTTTCTACAACCCGCGGCGCATCACCGCGGTCAACATCGTGCCGGGGCTGATCGGCCTTATCCTCACCATGACGATGGTGATGTTCACCTCGATCGCGATCGTGCGCGAACGCGAGCGCGGCAACATGGAACTGCTGATCGCGACGCCGCTGACGCGCAGCGAACTAATGATCGGCAAGGTGCTGCCGTACGCGGTGATCGGCTTGGTCCAGACCACCTTGGTGTTGCTGCTGGGGGTGTGGCTGTTCCACGTGCCGGTGCGCGGCAGCGCGCTGGATGTTTATGTCGCCGCGGCGTTGCTGATCCTGGCCAACCTTGCGTTGGGCCTGATGATCTCGACCAAGGCTCAGTCGCAGTTCCAGTCGATGCAGATGACGATCTTCATCCTGCTGCCATCGATCCTGCTGTCCGGGTTCGTGTTTCCTTTCGCCGGCATGCCGCTGATCGCGCAGTGGCTGGCCGAGGTGCTGCCGTTGACTCATTTCCTGCGCCTGATCCGTGGCGTGATGCTGCGCGGTGCCGGACTCGGCGAGATGTGGATCGAGGTGCTGGTACTGATCGCCTTCATCGTGCTGATGATGGCGGTGGCGATCCTGCGTTTCAGGAAACGCCTGGATTGACGGCGACACGCCCGCGCAGCGAATTGGTGAGTGCCGCGGTGACCACGACATTCACGAACTGGCCGGCGAGGCGCGCATCGCCCGCGAAATTCAACTGGCGCATGTTCTCGGTCTTGCCGGTGAGTTCGTTCGGGTTCTTCTTCGACGGGCCGGTGACGAGAATGCGTTGCGTGCTGCCGACCATCGCCTCGCTGATCTTCGCCGCATGGAAATTGATCATTGCCTGCAGGCGCGACAGGCGTTCGTGCTTCACCGCATCGGGCGTCGGATCGAACAGGTTGGCTGCGGGCGTGCCCGGGCGTTTCGAATAAATGAATGAAAACGACTGGTCGAAGCCGACGTCCTCGATCAGTTGCAGCGTCCTGGCGAAATCGGCATCGGTTTCGCCCGGGAAACCCACGATGAAATCCGACGAGATGCAGATGCCCGGCCGCACCGCGCGCAGCTTGCGGATTTTCGACTTGAATTCGAGTGCGGTATAGCCGCGCTTCATAGCGCTGAGGATGCGGTCGGAGCCCGATTGCACCGGCAGGTGCAGGAAGTTCGCGAGCTTCGGGACATCGCGGTACGCGGCGACCAGCGAATCGGAAAATTCCAACGGGTGCGAGGTGGTGAACCGGATGCGGCCGATCCCGTCGATCTCGGCGATCGCACGGATCAGCAGCGCCAAATCCGCTGTGCCACCCCCGAACATCGGGCCGCGATAGGCGTTGACGTTCTGGCCGAGCAGGTTCACCTCTTTCACGCCCTGTTCGGCCAGCGCGGCGACTTCCGCCAGCACGTCGTCGAACGGGCGCGAGATTTCCTCGCCGCGCGTGTAGGGCACCACGCAGAACGAGCAGTATTTCGAGCAGCCTTCCATGATCGACACGAACGCACTCGGGCCTTCGGCGCGCGGCTCGGGAAGGCGGTCGAACTTTTCGATCTCGGGAAAGGAAATATCGACTTGTGGCTGGCCGGTCGCGCGGCGCGCGTCGATCAGGTCGGGCAGGCGATGCAGGGTTTGTGGCCCGAACACGAGGTCCACGTACGGTGCTCGCTCGACGATCGCCGCGCCTTCCTGCGACGCCACGCAACCGCCGACGCCGATCAACACGTTGGGATTCGCCTGCTTGAATTCCTTCCAGCGCCCGAGCTGCGAAAACACCTTTTCCTGCGCCTTCTCGCGGATCGAACAGGTGTTCACCAGAATCACGTCGGCTTCGGCCACGTCCTGCGTGCGCACCATCCCGCGCTCGGCCGCGAGCACTTCCTCCATCTTGCGGGAGTCGTACTCGTTCATCTGACAGCCGTGGGTCTGGATGAACAACTTTCCAGAGGCCGGTCTTCCAGAAACAGGCTTTCCAGAGTCGGGTTTTTTGGAGCCGGCTTTGGCGGGGGCGGGGGTGTCGGCCATCGAAAGGAAAGCAGCGCGCGATCAAACCCGCATTGTAACTTCGCCGGGCGCCACGGGCCGGCCGTCGATCCCGAAGTGTGAACGCCGCGCTTGGCAAGGGCCGCCCGCAGGGGCACACTGCGAACCCATGAGTGCCGTTTCCCGCCCGGGGGCGCGCGGCGGCTGGCGCCGGGGGCCTCGTCTGGATTCCCATTCGCGTTGGCGGATGGCGGTCGCGTGCGCCTTGTTGCTGGCCGGCGCGTGGGCCGGCCCGGCGGCGGCCAGCGTGCTTTACCGCTGCGTCGGCACGGGCGGCGAGTTGGCCTACGTCAGCAACACCGCGGGCTACCGGCATTGCGTGAAGCTGGGCCAGTGGCCCACCGCTTCCGCGCATCGCGTCGACGCCAGCCAGCGCACCACGCACAAGGGCAATCAACCCAGCGGCACGGAACTGCCAGGCCAACCGCCGCGTTCCGTGAAGGCTAACCCGGCGGTGCTGAAGATCACGCCGCTGGGGGACGACGGTGCGGTGCCGGCAACCGCTCTGGCGGAGAAGAAAACCTGGCAGCCGTTCCCGGTGGTGGCGCTGGATACGCTGGGCAGCTGGATCTTGCCGCGCATGCTCGGAGTTGAACTGGCGCCCGAACGACCCGCACCGGCCCCGGCCGCAAGCACGCCCGTACCTTCGGCGACCGCGCCGATTCCGTTGAAACTCGACGCCGACAAACCGGTGCCGCCGAAACGCGGTGCGGTATATCGCGTGGTCCAGAAGAACGGCACCGTGCTGTACACCAATGTCGCGTCACTGGCGCAGGGGCACGATGCCAGGATGCTGTTCACCTACATCGTCGAATGCTATGCGTGCGATGTGCATTCGAAGATCGACTGGAACCGCGTGCCGCTGCAGCTCGCGGCCTATGGCGACGACATCCGCTCGGCAGCGAAGCTGACCGGCGTGAACGCCGCGCTGCTGCGCGCGATCATCCATGCCGAATCCGGATTCAACCCGCGCGCGTTGTCGTACAAGGGCGCGCAGGGATTGATGCAATTGATGCCGGGCACCGCGTTCGAGCTGGGCGTGGGCGATGCCTTCGATCCTGCCCAGAACATCAGTGGCGGCGCGCGCTACCTCGCGACCCTGCTGCATGACTTCCACGGCGACGTGAAGCTGGCGGCGGCCGCCTACAACGCGGGCGCGGGCGCGGTGACGAAGTACGGCGGGGTGCCGCCGTATGCCGAGACGCAGGTTTACGTGAAGCGCGTGGCGGTGCTGTACCAGCGCTACCACGACGCGCTGGTCGCGCACGCGACGCCCGCGCTGGCGACGATCAAGGCCGGCAGTTAGGTGCCGAGCCTCACAAAATGCCACGTGGTCATTCCGGGGCGATTGCCAGCTCCATCGGCAATCGAACCCGGAATCGGTTTCGATCCGGCATCGTAGGTTACGTCCGCGGCGTCGAGCGATCCGGGCTGACGAAATCCCGTCAGCGCTTCAGCTCCGAAGTAAGCGCCGGCGTGATCGCCGCGACGATCTGTTCTGCAAGCATGTGGTTCGCGGCGACGAGGTTGCCGGATTCCGGCACGCCTTCGCGGCCAGTCAAGTCGCAATAGCGCCCGCCGGCTTCGCGCACCAGCAGGCAGCCCGCGGCCATGTCCCAGATTTTGAGCCCCGTTTCGAAATAGCCGTCCAGGCGTCCCGCCGCGGTCCACGCGAGATCAAGTGCCGCAGAGCCGGTGCGACGGATGTCCTCGGCGCGCTTCAGCAATTCGCGGGTCATGCCCAACTGCGCGTTGAGGTGGCGGCGCTCGCGGTACGGGAAACCCGTCGCCAGCATCGCGCCATCCAGCGATTCGCGCTTTGCAACGCGGATGCGACGGTCGTTGAGGAACGCGCCATCGCCCTTGCTGGCGGTGAAGATCTCGTTGCGGACGGGATCGAGGATCACCGCGTGCACCGGTTCGCCGCGATCCAGTTGCGCGATCGACACCCCGAAATGCGGGATGCCGCGCAGGTAATTGTGGGTGCCGTCCAGCGGATCGACGGCCCAGGTGAAGCGCGCGCCGGCCTTGCCGGATGCACCGGTTTCTTCGCCCAGGATCGCGTGGTCCGGATACGCCCGCTTGAGCTCGCGCACGATCTCGCGCTCGGCCTGGCGATCAACCTCGGACACGAAATCGAGATGGTGCTTCTCGATCACGGCCAGGCTGTCGAGGCGGTTCATGTAGCGCAGGATCACGCTGCCCGCGGCGCGCGCGGCACGGATCGCAACGGTGACGATGGGTCGGGCCATGGCGAAGGGGTATCCGGAGATTTGAAAAAGAACGCGCCGCACGGGGCGGCGCCGCGTCATTTTAGCAGCGCCGCGCTAATCTTGCGGGATGAACCAATCCACCGCCACGATCCAGCCCGCGCCGCAAACGATCCGCTTCGTGATGGCGCGCACGTCCCATCCCGGCAACATCGGTTCGGCCGCGCGCGCGATCCGCACCATGGGTTTCTGGCGCATGGTGCTGGTGGCGCCGCAGCACTATCCCGACCCGCAGGTCACCGCGATGGCCGCGGGTGCGGACGATGTGCTGGCGAACCTGGTCGTGGCCGCCGGCGTGCCGGAAGCGGTGGCCGACTGCACGCGCGTGTACGGCTTGTCGGCGCGCCGGCGTGGCGTGAACCTGCCGGAACTCGATCCGCGCACGGCGGTGGGCGAGATCGCGCCGTTGTTGTGGCAGGGCGCCGAGGTCGCGCTGCTGTTCGGCAACG
>JAGWZT010000140.1 GCA_018971925.1 Lysobacteraceae bacterium
GGCGTCGCCCTGGCGTCCGGAACGGCCGCGCAACTGGTTGTCGACGCGCCGCGATTCGTGCCGTTCGGTGCCGACGATGTGTAGGCCGCCGGCGTCCAGCACCTGCTGGTGGCGTTTTCTCCACTCTACGCGCACGCGTTCGCGATCGGCGTCGGTGGCATCCGCGGGCAGCGCCGCGAGTTCGGCGTCGAGCGAACCGCCCAGCACGATGTCGGTACCGCGGCCGGCCATGTTGGTGGCGATGGTGACCGCGCCCGGGCGCCCGGCCTGTTCGACGATGTGCGCCTCGCGTTCGTGCTGCTTGGCGTTCAGCACTTCGTGCGGCACGCCGGCTTTCTTGAGCAAGCCCGCGACAAGTTCGGACACCTCGATCGACGCTGTGCCGACCAGCACCGGCTGGCCGCGCTCGTGGCAGTCCCTGACGTCTTCAAGCACGGCCTTGAACTTGGCCTCGGGCTTGAGGAACACGAGATCGGGGTTGTCCTTGCGGATCATCGGCTTGTGGGTCGGGATCACCACCACCTCCAGTCCATAGATCGACTGGAACTCGAAGGCCTCCGTATCCGCCGTGCCGGTCATGCCCGACAACTTGTCGTACATGCGGAACAGGTTCTGGAAGGTGATGGTGGCCATCGTCTGGTTTTCGCGCTGGATCGGCACGCCTTCCTTGGCCTCGACGGCCTGGTGCAGGCCTTCCGACCAGCGGCGCCCCGGCAGGGTGCGACCGGTGAATTCGTCGACGATGATGATTTCGCCGTCGCGCACGATGTAATCGACGTCGCGCTGGTACAGCGCGTGCGCGCGCAGCGCCTGGTTCAAGTGATGCACGACCGCGAGGTTGCGCGCGTCGTACAGGCTGGAATCCTCGGCGAGGATGCCGGCCTGGCGCAGCAGTTGTTCGGCGTGTTCCATGCCCTCTTCGGACAGGTGCACCTGCTTCTGTTTTTCATCGACGTAATAGTCGCCGGGCTCGGGCGTCTCGCCGGGCAGCGGTTCCTTGGCCTGCCGCGTCATGTGCGGCACGATGCGGTTGACGCGGATGTACAGCTCGGGCGAATCCTCGGCGGGCCCGGAGATGATCAGCGGCGTGCGCGCCTCGTCGATCAGGATCGAGTCCACCTCGTCCACGATCGCGTAATTCAGACCGCGCTGGTAGCGCTGTTCCTTCGACACCGCCATGTTGTCGCGCAGGTAGTCGAAGCCGAATTCGTTGTTGGTGCCGTAGGTGATGTCGGCGGCGTAAGCGGCGCCCTTGTCCGACATTTCCATGCCGGGCCACACCACGCCCACGCTCAGGTCGAGAAAGTTGTAGACCTTGCCCATCCACGCCGCGTCGCGCTTGGCGAGGTAATCGTTGACGGTGACGACGTGCACGCCCTTGCCCGCCAGCGCGTTCAGGTACACCGGCAGTGTCGCGACCAGGGTCTTGCCCTCGCCGGTGCGCATCTCGGCGATCTTGCCCTGGTGCAGCACGATGCCGCCGATCATCTGAACGTCGTAGTGGCGCATGCCGATGACGCGCCGGCTGGCCTCGCGCACCACCGCGAAGGCTTCGGGCAGGATCTTGTCGAGGCTCTCGCCGTTGGCGATGCGCTGCTTGAACTCGGCGGTCTTGCCGCGCAGGGCGGCGTCGTCGAGTTTCTGCATTTCGGGTTCGAGCGCGTTGATGCGCGCCACGGCTTTCGAAAGCTGCTTCACCACCCGCTCATTGCGGCTGCCGAAGACGTTCGTCAGGATATTGGGCATCGGACTTGGGTTCGCGGTTCCGGGCTGCGGTTGAAACTCAATCGGACATCATAAAAGGACATGCCCGCTGCGCCTAGGGATGGCGACGAAATGCCCGATTTTCAACCGCTCACCGCCTGACGTAAGCGATCGGGTTGACCAGCTTCCCGTCGTGCCAAACCTCGAAGTGCACGTGTGGGCCGGTCGACCGCCCGGTCGAGCCCGCGTCGGAAATGATCTCGCCTGCACGGACGTGTTCGCCCACGTGCGCCAGCAATTTGCTGTTGTGGGCGTAGCGGGTCATGTAGCCGTCGCCATGGTCGATCTCGACCACCTTGCCGTAGCCGTCGCGCACGCCCGCATAGGTGACGACGCCCGCGGCAACCGCATGCACCTGTGATCCGAACGGCACCCCGATATCCAGGCCCGGATGGAAACTGAAGTGGCCGGTGAACGGGTCGATGCGACGGCCGTACGGAGAGGTGATGTAGCCGTCCGTCACCGGCATGCCCGAGGGAATCAGGCTGGCGGTGACCTGGCGGTCGGTCAGCAATGACTGCAGCACGCCGAGCTGGTTCTGCTGGCTGTCGAAACGCTGCGAAAGCTGTTCCATGCTCACCGAGAGATCGAACGGCAGCGAACGCTCGGGGGGGACGGCTTTCTCGGGACCGCCGATGCCGGGTGTCTCGTTGAAGTTGAATTCGGCGGGATCGAGCTTGCCGGCCACTACCAGACGTTGCCCCAGTGCATCCAGGCGCGCCGAGTCGGCCTGCAGTTCGCCAAGCTTGATGGCCATGCGGCTGATATCGCGCTGGGCGTTGTCTCGCACCTGCTGCAACTCGGCTTTCTGCGCCGCGATCTGCTGGCGCATCGAATCGACCTTCGCCAGGGTGCGGCTGCCGGGGCTCGCGATCCAGACCGCCAAGGCCGCGCTTGCGACGACGCACAGTGCGGACCCGAGCATCAGGCGTTGCTGCAGGCGGCGGTTGGCCTGGCAACGATCGTGCAGCCATGCGTCCGAAAGCACGCATCGCGTCGAGCGGGCAACCAGTATCATGCCCATGTCAGAAAGCCTTGAATCATCTGCCTTGTCTCCTGCCCGACCGTTACCGCCTCGCGACACCCACGGCCCGACGCCTGTTTCACAATGCGCGCCGGTAGCCGATCTGGCCGCCCGGGCACGTGAACTTGACCACTTGAGCCAGCGGATTGTTCCTCTGCTGCCCACGCCATTGCGCGAACACGTCCGTCATGCCGGCTTGCGCAACGACCGCGTCCTGCTGCTGGTCGAGTCGCCCGCCTGGGCCACCCGGGCACGCATGGATCAGTCCGGCATCCTCGCCGTCGTGCGCAGCCTTGGCCTGGCCGCGACCTCAGTCACGGCCAAGGTGATGCCGATCCCGGCATCCAACGGGGACTCCGCCACCGTACGACCGCCTTCGCCGCGTGCCGCGCAACGCATACGCGCAGCGGCGATGGCCGTCTCCGATCCGGACCTGCGGGCTTTGTTCCTCGAACTGGCCGCGCTGGCGGACAATCCGACGACCAAGTGACGCTCGCTGGCCGGCCCGCCCCCTCGTTCCACTGGCGGAAGCAGACGTTATAGCACAGGGCGGGCGGCAATCGCTGGCCAGAATCAGAAAAAAGTCACAATTCTGGAAAGCCGCGGGCAAGTCACGCGGCGGTTCCACTGCGGGGCAGGATACCGGGAGCGAACATCCGCGGTCGACCGCCAGGCGGGGCAACAGGCCGGCGCGCAAATGCGATCAGTCGAAGCGGCCGTTGTGAAAAGTCAGGGCGAGGACGGGCGTTTACGCGATGGCAGTGGCATCGAGTGCCCGGGCGAGCGCCCGGCCAAGGACGGCTGGGCCGGCGTCAAGCGCCAAGCATGGTTGCTCGCCGATCAGAAATCGCAAACTCGCTCGATCCTGCAATGACGCGCGGCAGGAATCCTGGGGTGCGGGCGAAGCCGCAATCAAGGATGATTGCAAATCAAACAGCCTGGGCGGGATGCGCGTACGAGATCGGCGCCAGCGCGGGGTCGTCGAAGGTGACCTCTTCCCACGCCGACTTGTCGGCCAGCAGGGCGCGCAGCAGCTGGTTGTTGAGCTGGTGGCCCGACTTGTGGCCGAAGAACGCACCGATCAGGCTGTGGCCGAGCAGATAAAGATCGCCGATCGCGTCGAGGATCTTGTGCTTGACGAACTCGTCTTCGTAACGCAGGCCGTCTTCGTTCAGCACGCGGTAGTCGTCCAGCACGATGGCGTTGTCCATCGAACCGCCCAGCGCCAGATTCTTCTCGCGCAACATTTCGATGTCGCGCATGAAGCCGAACGTGCGCGCGCGGCTGACTTCCTTCACGAACGAAGTCGTGGAGAAATCGATCTCGGCCTTGGAAGCGCGGCGCGAGAAGATGGGGTGCTGGAACTCG
Source organism: Lysobacteraceae bacterium (assembly GCA_018971925.1). GTDB lineage: Bacteria > Pseudomonadota > Gammaproteobacteria > Xanthomonadales > Rhodanobacteraceae > 66-474. The sequence goes on from JAGWZT010000140.1 coordinate 4,157, forward strand.
ATGGAGAAACCGACCTTGAAGCCGTCGAAGGGCTTGAACTCGGCCCACTTGTCGCCCTCTTCGACCTTCACCGGCTTCTTGATGCGGATGAAGCGCTTGGGAGCGGACTGTTCTTCGATGCCGGCCGACTGCAGCAGGAATACGAAGGGGCCCGCGCTGCCGTCCATGATCGGTACTTCCGGCGCAGACAGGTCGACGTAGGCGTTGTCGATGCCGAGACCCGCCATCGCCGACAGCAGGTGCTCGACCGTACCCACGCGCACGTCATCCTTGATCAGCGTGCTGGACAGCCGCGTATCGCCGACATATTCGCAACGCGAAGGGATGGTGACGGGTTCCGGCAAATCGGTGCGGCGGAACACGATGCCGGTGTTGACCGCAGCGGGACGCAAGGTCATGTAGACCTTTTCACCCGTGTGCAAGCCCACGCCCGTCGCGCGGATCACGTTCTTGAGCGTGCGCTGCTTTATCATTTTTTCGTTGGAATCCCGTTAGAACAACGCTAAAACGTGGGCGATCCTACCACGGTTGACAGCCCGAATAAAGTGGACTCGTGCGTTTAGTTACTCGGCCTGCGGCGGGTGACGGCACCCGCAGGGTAAAAATGCCTGAATGCAGCCCCCGGTGAAAACTGACCGCGCCAGGACGGCCGGGTTCCCTTGAAAGAAAATCCACCCGCACTGCTGGGCCGAAGGCGGGCACGCGATGCCACCGGCATCGCGTGCCCGCCTGAGCGCCCGGCCAAGGAGGGCCGGGCCGGCGCCACGCACCAGGGACGGGTTGCTCGCCCAAGTCGCCGCGACATCGTGAACTGCCGGGGACGGGAGTCCAGCAGTTCACGACTGCGTATCAAAACGGTGGATCCTTCCACCGAGGAGCGATCAGGGACGATCGCGTTAATCCGCCTGGCGCCGCAGGAAAGCGGGGATATCCAGGTAGTCGGGCACACCAGCCGTCTCGACCGCCGGTTTGGCGGCCGCAGCCGGCGCGGGATTGCGGCTCATCGCGGGCATCGGTTCCGGCTGGGCGGCGAATCCCACCACCCCGTTGTCCGTACCGGTACGCAGCACCCGTCGCGGCTGCGGCATCTCGACCATCTCCGGCTTGGCCATGGGCCGCAGCTGCGGCTTTGCGGCGCGGTTCAGGCCGGTCGCGACCACCGTGACGCGCACGTCGTCGGAGAGGTCGGGGTCGAGCGCGGTGCCCAGCACCACGGTCGCGTCCTCGCTGGCGAAGTCGTGCACCACCCGGCCGATCTCGTCGAACTCGCGCATCGTCAGGTTGGGACCGGCGGTGACGTTGACCAGGATGCCGCAGGCACCCGACAAGTCCACATTTTCCAGCAGCGGGTTGTTGATGGCCGCTTCGGCCGCCGCCTGCGCGCGATCGTCGCCGCGCGCCGTGCCGGTGCCCATCATGGCCATGCCCATCTCGCTCATCACGGTGCGCACGTCGGCAAAGTCCACGTTGATCAGGCCCGGGCGGGTGATCAGGTCGGCAATGCCCTGCACGGCGCCCTGCAGCACGTCGTTGGCGGCTTTGAAGGCGTTCAGCAGGGTGACCTCGCGGCCAAGCACCGAGAGCAGCTTCTCGTTCGGCACGGTGATCAGCGAGTCGACGTGCTGGGACAGGTCCTCGATGCCCTTCAG
>JAGWZT010000141.1 GCA_018971925.1 Lysobacteraceae bacterium
CGCCTTGGGCAGGTGCGAGGCAATGGTGGAGGTTTGCGGCAGCACCCACAGCGGTTTCGAACCCCACACCTTGTGGCGGCCACCGGATGCCGGGTCTTCACTGCTGGCCGCGAACGACAGCGCCGAATCCATCACGGGATCCATGCCCGGCAATTTCCTGAAACGTTCGGCCATGAACGCGCCGGAGCGGTAATGCAGGAATGCGGGATCGGTGTGGCGCGTCAGCCGCGCAACCATTGCATTGCCTTCGTGCCCCGACGAACCGATGGTGTAGAACACCTTGTTCTGCACGCGCAGCACGCGTGCCATCAAATCAAGGTGCCGCGAGATCAGCTGCGATTCGAACAGCTCGCGGAAATCGCGCGCCGTGCAGGTGCTCTCCGGCAGCACGGCTTCGCCGTCACGTGGCGCGCGGCGCACCTTTCCCTCCCACGTCTGCACGAATTCGATGAAATTCTGGTCAACGATTTCGGCGCGGTTGAAGCCCTTGTGGCGGGCGGGAATCGGAGTCTTGATGGCGTTCATGTCGATGGGATGGCAGCGGGACGTGCGGCGCGGCGCGAGAACCACTGCTCACGCGTCTGGCCCCAGATTTCGATGGGATCGTTTTCATATGGCGCGGGCATGTGTCCGGGACCTTGCAGGGTGGAACCGAGACGCGTCGCAACCGCCTGCGACGCGGTGTTGCCCGGATCGATGCAGTGGATGATCTGCGTCCAGCCCAGTGCGTCGAAGGCCCAATCGATCGCGGCGGTCGCGGCCTCGGTGGCGTAGCCTTTTCCCCACGCTTCGCGCGCGAGTGTCCAGCCGATTTCGTCACCCGGCCAGCCATCCGGGTGCAAAGGCCCGGCACGGCCGATCCAGCGTCCGCTGCTTTTTTCGATCACGGCAAAGCCGTTGAAGCCCTGGATGTGCCAGGCGCCCACGCAAGCGAGGAACCGCCTCCACGCTTCGAAACGACTGTGAACGCCGCCGAGGTGCCGCATCACTTCTTCGTCCCGTGCGATCGCGGCCCACGCCTCGAAATCCTCCGCGCGCGGTGGGCGCAGGATCAACCGCGCCGTTTCCAGCACGGGTTCGGGCGATGGCATCGCATCCGCCACGATTCGCTCACTTGCCGGCCTGGCGATAGGTGCATTCCGGTTCCGCGGTCGCGATGTCGGGGATGTTGGGGCTGTAGCAGGTGTACTGCACGCTCTTCTTGCCCTGCTTGTCGGTCACGACCTTCGGCACCAGTTGCACGATGCCGTTGGCCACGCCGACCGCCGGACTGAGATAAACGTTGATCACCCCGCCCGCACTGACCAGGATCGAACTGATTTCCTGGCTGCCCAGCTGGTTGGGCGCTGCGAGATGCGCGTCGGTGTTGTTCGCCGGTGGCGCCGGGTTCGACAATATCGCGTTGGCGACACCAATCTTCGCCAGCGCCAGTTTCAGCGACGTCAACGCGACATGCATCTCGTTTGCGTTGACCGCGGCCATCACGCTGCCGGAAGCGAGCATTGCACCCATCGCGAAACCGGCAAGCCATTTGTTGCGGATTTTCATGCTGTTCTCCCGCCTCTTCCGACCCACCCGGAGCGGCTGTTGTGAGAAGTCAGGCCATGGATGGCCGTTCTTGTGCTGGTGAACTTGACATGCCCGTCCGTGCTCGGGTGCTTGGCGAGGCAGTGATCACGGACGATCACACTAGAAAGCGTTGATGCCCGTCAATTCCCTTCCCACCACGAGCTGGTGCACGGTCTGGGTCCCCTCGTAGGTGACCACCGACTCCAGGTTCAACGCGTGGCGGATCGCAACGTGTTCGGTCGTGATGCCGGCGCCACCGAGGATGTCGCGGCATTCGCGCGCGATGTCCAGCGCCATCCGCACGTTGTTCCACTTGGCCAGCGAAATCTGGGTCGCGTGCAGCTTGCCTGCGTCCTTCAGGCGCCCCAATTGCAACGCCAGCAACTGCGCGGTGGTAATGCGGCGCGCGATGTCGGCCAGTCGCAACTGGATCGCCTGGTTGGCGGCAAGCGGCCGATTGAACAACACGCGTTCCTGCGTGTAATCCAGCGCCTCCTTCAGGCATGCCTGTGCGGCACCGATCGGGCCCCAGCTGATGCCGAAGCGCGCGGAATCGAGGCAACTCAGCGGACCGCGCAGCCCCTTCACGTTCGGCAGCATTGCGCTGCCGGGTACGCGCACGCCGTCGAGGAACAAGGCGCTGGTCACCGACGCGCGCAGGCTCATCTTCTTGTGCACTTCCTGCGCGGCGAAGCCTTTGGTCTTCGTCGGCACCAGGAATCCACGGATGCCGTCATCCGTTTTCGCCCACACCAGCGCCACGTGCGCCAGGTTGCCGTTGGTGATCCACATCTTGGCGCCGTTGATCACCCAGTCGCCGCCGTCCTTCTTCGCGACGGTTTTCATGTTGGCCGGATCGGAACCGCCGTGCGGTTCGGTCAGGCCGAAGCAGCCGATGATTTCGCCGGCAGCCATCTTCGGCAGGTATTCGCGCTTCTGTTCCTCGCTGCCGAACGCAAATATCGGATACATCACCAACGATGATTGCACGGACGCGAAGCTGCGGAGGCCCGAATCGCCGCGTTCCATTTCCTGGCAGATCAGGCCGTAGCTGACCTGGTTCATGCCCGCGCCGCCGTATTCCTCGGGAATCGTCGCGCCGAGCAGTCCCAGCGAGGCGATTTCCGGAATCAGTTCGGCCGGGAAGCGCGCCTGGTCGAAGCAGTCGCCGATGATCGGCAGCACCTTGTCGTCGACGAAGCGCGCAACCGAATCCTGCACCATGCGTTCCTCGTCGGAAAGCAACGCGCGGACGTCGTACAAGTCGAGGGGATCGAGGCGGGTCGCCATGCGGGCTACTCGGAGGCACATGAAGCGCGTTATTGTAGCGTTATCAAGGATTCCGCGCCGAGCGGCATTTGGCACCAGGGCCAGTCAACGGCCTTCACGTCGTCTTAGCCAATGCTCAACCTACCGATCTTCGTTTTGCCGTGCATTCGCAACGACACCTGAATTTGCCGCGCGCGCATTCAGCGCATTTCAAGCTTTCAGGTGTTGAACTGCACCCTGTTTCACATCCACGGCACAACCCATGTCTATCCTGCGCATCTACTTGCGCGTGCTCGGGCTGCTCGCACCTGAACGCGCGCTGGCGATCGTGCTGACCGTGGCCAACCTGGCCCTGGCTGGTGTGTTCTTCCTGGAACCCATGTTGTTCGGTCGCGTGATCGATGCGCTGAGCAAGCCCCGCGGAAATGCCGCGATGCTGATCGGCGCGTGGGCGCTGGTTGGCTTCGTGGGCGTAGCCGTGGGCGCGCTGGTATCGCTGCACGCCGACCGGATGTCGCACCGCCGCCGCCTCACCGCCGTGCGCGCTTACTTCGAGCACGTGATCGAGTTGCCGCTGTCCTTCCACGGCAACCAGCACACCGGCAAGTTGCTGCGGGTCATGCACATCGGCACCGATAATCTTTCCGCGCTGTGGCTGGGTTTCTTCCGCGAACACCTGACCACGCTGCTGGCGATCGTGGTGATGATCCCGGTGGCGGTGGCGATCAACTGGAAGCTCGCGCTGCTGATGGTCGCGCTGCTGACGTGCTTCGTGGTCTTCAACGCCATCGCGATGCGGCGTACCCGCCATGCGCAGGATCGCGTGCAGGATTATCACCACCGCATCTCCACGCATGTCGGCGACGTGCTGGGCAACGTGACAGTGGTGCAAAGCTTCACGCGCACCCACGAGGAAGTGCGCGGGCTGAAGCAATTGATCGCACAAGCCCTAGCCGCGCAGTATCCGGTCCTGAACGGCTGGGCCACGTTGTCGGTATTTTCGCGCGCCGCCAGCACGTTGACGATCGTGGCCATCTTCGCGTTGGGCGCTGCACTGCACGTACGCGGTGAAATCAGCATCGGCGGCATCGTCAGTTTCGTCGGGTTCGCGCTGATGCTGATCGGGCGGCTGGAGCAGTTCGCGACCTTCATTTCCAACCTGTTCTTCCAGTCGAATTCGTTGCGCGATTTCTTCGAAATGCTGGACACCAAGGCTGCCGTCAGCGAAGCCCCCGACGCGGTCGCGCTGCCACGCGTGCGCGGCGACGTCGCGTTCGAGCACGTGGGCTTTGCCTACGAACCGTGCCGCGAGGCGCTGCGCGACCTGAGTTTCCGCATCCCGGCGGGCAGCAAGGTGGCCGTGGTCGGGCCGACCGGCGCCGGCAAAACCACCGCGCTCAGCCTTTTGTATCGCGCCGCCGATCCGGCAAGTGGCCGCATCACCGTGGATGGCGTGGACATCCGCAACACGACCCTGGAATCGCTCCGCCGCAATGTCGCGGTGGTGTTCCAAGAACCCGGCCTGCTCCACCGCAGCATCGAGGAAAACCTGCGCATTGGTGATCCGGACGCCGATAACGGCGCGCTGGAAACGGCGGCGCGCGCGGCGCAGGCGCATGCCTTCATCGCCGAGAAGCCGGAAGGTTACGCCACCGCGGTCAGCGAACGCGGACGTTCGCTGTCAGGCGGCGAACGCCAGCGGCTTGCGATCGCACGCGCAATGCTGAAAGACGCGCCGATCCTGATCCTGGACGAAGCCACCAGCGCGCTGGACAACGCCACCGAAGCACGCATCAAGCGCGCGATGGACGCGTTGTGCCGCAACCGTACCACCTTCATCATCGCGCACCGGCTGTCCACCGTCCGCAATGCCGACATCATCCTGGTGCTGGACCACGGCCGCATCGTCGAGCAGGGCCGTTATCAGGAACTGATCCTGCGCAATGGTTTGTTCGCGCAACTGGCACGCCAGGACGAGTTCGCGGACGATCGCCGCGGCAGGCTGGAACCGGCACCCTTGCACGCGGCCGCCTGAGGCAAAGCGTCAGGCTTTTTCGCGGCGCCGCTGGTTCGAGACCCCGTGCGGCACGTGCCCCGTCGCCACATGCTGGCGCGCGGACTCCACGTTGATGGGCGAATCGTCGAAGAACAGGTCGGCGCCAAAAGCTTCCAGGAACGGTCCCTTGTCGCGACCGCCCAGGAACAACGCCTCGTCGATGCGCACGCCCCATTGGCGCAGCGTCAGGATCACGCGCTTGTGCGCCGGCGCCGAGCGCGCGGTGACCAGCGCGGTGCGGATCGGGGAATCCTCGGGCGGGAACGCCGCCTGCAGGCGGTGCAGCGCGGCCAGGAAATTGCGGAACGGTCCGCCCGACAGCGGTTCGTTCCAGTGCTCGGTTTCGTTGCGGTGGAAGGCATCCAGGCCCTGCTCCTGCGACAGACGCTCGGACTCGTCGCCGAAGATCACCGCGTCGCCGTCGAACGCGATCCGCAACTGCGCCGAACGCGCGTCGCGCACCTGCGAAGGCAGGATCGTCGCCGCCGCAACGCCTGAATTCAACGCGCGGGCTACGTTCTCTGCGTTCGCGGACAGGAACAAATCCACGCCAAACGGCGCGATGTATTCACTGGTCGCCTCGCCGGACGTGAAGGCCGCGCGCGTGATCGCAAGCCCGTGGTGCTGGATGGAATTGAAGATGCGCAGGCCGGTGTCGCCGGAGTTGCGCGACAGCAGCACCACTTCCACGTACGGTGTGTCCGGCGCGGGACGATTCAGCGCCAACAACTTCTTCACCACCGGAAACGCGACACCCGGCTGCAGCACATCATTCTCGTGGGCGATCTGGAAAGCGCGGTAGGCCTCCAGCCCTTCCCGTTCGAACAGCGCGTGCGATTCCGTCAGGTCGAACAGCGCGCGCGATGAAATCGCGACGACGAGTTTGTCGGTACCGGGGGTTGGCTCATGGA
>JAGWZT010000142.1 GCA_018971925.1 Lysobacteraceae bacterium
TCGGGACTCGGGACTCGGGACTCGGGACTCGGGACTCGGGACTCGGGGAAGCATAAATCCTGTCGTCATTCCGGGTTCGATCACCGCTAGCGCGGCGTCCGGAATGACGAAGCTTGTTATTCTTCGCGCCTCACATTCGCCCAACGCCATGGCCGCTCACCCCGACATCCCCGCCGACACCGTTGCCCGCGCCGCGAAAATCAAGCTCGTCGCGTTCGACGTGGATGGCACGCTCACCGATGGACGTCTGTGGATGACCGAGGACGGCCGCGAGATCAAGGCGTTCCACGTCCACGATGGCCTCGGCATCAAGCGCTTGCGCGAGCACGGCATCGAGGCCGCGCTGATCAGCGCGCGCATCAGCCGCGCGGTCGAACTGCGTGCCGAACAACTCGGCATCGATCATGTTTACCAGGGCAAGAGCGACAAGCTGGCCTGCCTGCGGGATCTCTTGCATGCATCGGGCATGGCTCCGGAGCAGGCCTGCTACGTGGGCGACGACCTGCCCGACCTCGCGCCGATGTCGATCTGCGGACTGGCGATTGCGGTCGCCGACGCACGCCCCGAAGTTGCGCAGGCGGCGCACTGGCACACCCGCGCCAAGGGCGGCCAGGGCGCCGCGCGTGAGGTGTGCGACTTCATCCTGGCAGCGCGGGTGCAGATACAAGGACAGGCATGAGGGATCGCCGCACCCTGTTCTGGGTGATCGCGCTCGCGATTGCCGCCGGGATCACCCAATTGCTGGTCATGTGGTTGCGGCCGCCGCCGAAACCGGTGGCGATCGTCGGGCCGCCGCGTTCCAGCTACGAACTGGACAACTTCACCCTGCACGCCTTCGCGCAGGACGGCAAGCTCGCCTTCACCATGACCGCGCCGCACCTCGCGCGCCGCGAAGGCAACGATTCACTGTACGTCAACGCTCCGAAATACTTCTTCGTCGCCAACGACGGCTCCAACTGGGACGGCACCTCGCAGTATGCGTGGATCAGTTCCGACAACAACACGGTCAAGCTGATCGGCAAGGTGGACATGCGCCGGCCGCCCACGGCCAAAATCTCCGAAGCCGAAATCCACACGGCCGACGCCACGGTGTGGACCCAGGACAAGCGCATGGCTTCCGCGGCCCCGAGCGTAATTCAGGAGCCCGGCTCTATACTGCGCGGCGTCGGCATGAAGGCCGACTTCGATACCCGCTCACTGGATCTTTTATCCGATGTCCATGCCACGCTCACACCCAAGTCGCACACGCATTGAATTGCTGGCCCTTCTCGTCGCGGCGCTCTGCGCGTGCGGCGTGGCGCAGGGGAAGCAGTCGGACAGGAATCAGCCCATCAACATCAACGCCAGTTCATTCGCCGGCAGCCAGGACAGCGGCAAGATCGTCTTCACCGGCAGCGTGACGATGGACCAGGGCACCTTCCACGCGGATGGCGCGCAAGCCACCGGTTACACCGATCCCGACGACACCAGCCAATGGCAGCGCGTGGTGCTGACCGGCAGTCCCGCCCACTTCCAGCAGACCCAGGACAATGGCACGCTGGTGCACGGCCAGGCCGCGACCATCGATTACAAGGTTTCCGAAAATACCGTGATCCTGACCGGCAACGCCAGCGTGGTACAGCAGGGCCGCGGCGAGTTCCACGGCGAGAAGCTTGTCTACAACACCGATACCGGCGAAATCCAGGGCACGCCCGCCAGCGGCGGCCGCGTGCACATCACGCTGCAGCCGCGCAGCAAACCGGCGCCCGCCAGCGCCAAGCCCGCGGCGACCGGCGCGGCCGGGTCAGCGCCCGTCAGCGCACCGGCATCGACACCCGCGCCTGCCTCGACGACCGGAACGCACTGATCCATGCTGTCCGCGCAGGGTTTGCAGAAAAGCTTCCGGTCGCGCCAGGTGGTGCAGGATTTCGGCTTCGAAATCCATCAGGGTGAAGTCGTGGGCCTGCTCGGCCCCAACGGCGCCGGCAAGACGACCTGCTTCTACATGGTGGTCGGCCTGATCGAACCCGATGGCGGCCGCATCACGCTCGACGGCGAGGACATCACCGGCCTGCCGATGCACCAGCGCGCGCGCAAGGGCATCGGTTACCTGCCGCAGGAAGCCTCGGTATTCCGGCGCCTGTCGGTCGCGGACAACATCATGGCGGTGCTCGAGCTTCGCACCGATCTCGCCGCCGACGCGCGCCAGCACGAACTGGATGCGTTGCTGGATGAACTGAAGATCATGCACATCGCCACGCAGAAAGGCATCAGCCTTTCCGGTGGCGAGCGGCGGCGCGTGGAGATCGCGCGTGCGCTGGCAGCCAACCCGCGCTTCATGTTGCTGGACGAACCGTTCGCCGGCGTCGACCCGATCTCGGTGGGCGAAATCCAGCGCATCGTGCGGCACCTGCGTGATCGCGGCATCGGCGTGCTGGTCACCGACCACAACGTGCGCGAGGCGCTGGGCATCTGCGAGCACGCGTACATCCTGAACGAAGGCAAGGTGCTGGCACGCGGCACGCCCGCCGAAATCCTGGCGCACAAGCAGGTGCGCGAGGTTTATCTGGGCCACGAGTTTCGCATGTAGTGCGATCATCCCTGATCGCTGCATCGCCATGGCTGATTGTCTGCTGGGCGGCTTTCGGTCATGGAATACCAGAACGACCCTCAAAGCCGCCATCCATGGCCAAGAGCTCCGTGGTCTGACTTTTCACCACAGCCGCTTCGCGACGAATCCCGCGGAAGCCGAGCAGCACGGCATCGACGCCAAGCATAAACCGTGCCGAAGCACTACCCACCCGGGTAACCGTGGTATACGATGCAGGCGACTGCCCAACAACGTCGCCATGAAACCCGGCATCCAGCTTCGCCAGTCGCAACAGTTGTCCCTGACGCCGCAGCTGCAGCAGGCGATCCGGTTGTTGCAGTTGTCGCAAATCGAATTGCAGATCGAATTGCGTGAGCTGGCCGAAGCCAATCCGTTGATCGAACTGGACAGCGAAGCCGAGGAAGAAGATGCCCCGGCCGAGACCCCGGCTTCCGATGGTGCGGATGGTCCCGCCGAAAGCCCGTCCGCCGAAGCCGCCGACGACAGCGAGTATTGGGATGAAAACTCGCCTCAGGTCAGGGAGTGGGCGCAGTCGAGCCGCGGATTCGACGACGACGACACGCTCGATCCCCAGGACGCCGCACCCGAAGGGCTGCGCGACCACCTGCAGTGGCAGGCCAACCTCAGCGGCTTCACCGCACGCGAGTCCGGCATCGCCGCCGCGATCATCGACGCGCTCGACGACGACGGTTACCTGCGCGAAGGACTGGAACCCGTGCTTGCCGCGCTGAGGACGCTCAGCCCCGCCGTCACGCGCGACGAAGCCGAAGCGGTGCGCGTGAGCATCCAGCATTTCGACCCGGTCGGCGTCGCCAGCCTCGATCTCGGCGATTGCCTCGATGCACAGATCGAACAACTGGCGCCCGCAACCGAGGGACGCGAGCTTGCCCGCGCGATTGTCGCGAGCGAGCTCGACCTGCTGGCGCGGCGTGACGTCGGCAAACTCGCGAGCCGCTTCGGCGCACCCGAGGACGAAGTCATCGCGGCGATCACGCTGGTGCGCGCGCTCGATCCGCGGCCCGGCTCCCGCTTCGAACCCGTGCAGGCCGAATACATTACGCCCGACGCCTATGCGATGAAAGTCGGCGGGCGCTGGCGCGTGTCGCTGTCGCCCGACTGCCAACCGCGGCTGGCGATCAACCAGCACTACTGCGGCCTGATCGCCCGAGCGCAACGCAGCGATGCAGCCTGGTTGCGCGGACAACTGCAGGAGGCCCGCTGGCTGATGAAAAGCCTGGAAGCACGCGCCGACACGCTGCTCAAGGTGGCCACCGCCATCGTGCGCACGCAGAGCGCGTTCCTCGACTACGGGCCGGAGGCGATGAAGCCGCTGGTGATGCGCGAACTTGCCGAAGAACTCGGCATGCACGAATCCACCATCTCGCGCGTCACCACGCGGAAATACCTGCATACGCCGCGTGGCACATTCGAATTCAAGCACTTCTTCTCCAGCAGCGTCGCGACCGAGGATGGCGGCAGTGCATCGGCCACCGCGATCCAGGCGATGATCCGCAAGCTGGTGGATGAGGAAGACGCCGTCAAGCCGCTTTCCGACCAGATCCTGACGGCGGAGCTCAACCGGCGCGGCATTCAGGTGGCACGCCGCACCGTCGCGAAATATCGCGAGCAGATGCGGATTCCCAGCTCGAGCGAGCGGCTACGCGCGCGCTGACGCGAAGCCTGTTGGTACCAACAGACCTGAAACGGAAAGTTCACGCCACCTTTGGCACGCTGCGTTTCAGCGGTCATCCCTGACCGCAAAAGCAAAACCCGGCATCCATGCCGGACTTTTCACGAAAGCGTGCAACTTTCCATCCCAGCCACGATCACAAGGAGCAAGCACAGACGATTCTTCAAAACGGGTGCCAACAGGCACCAGGTTCGGGGGAGAACCCCGCACTTCCACTACGCTGCACAGGAGTCAACCATGCAAACACAGGTCAGCGGTCACCAGATCGAAATCACCTCGGCCCTGCGCGATTACGTCGACGCCCGCCGCGAACGCCTCGTGCGGCGTTTCGACAACCTGACTTCGCTCAACGTGGTGCTGGAAGTGGAGAAGAACCGTCTGGCCAACCGCGCCGAAGGCACGCTTGCCGCCGCCGGCACGGTGCTGCACGCGAACGCTGTGGACCAGGACATGTACGCCGCGATCGATGCGCTGTTCGACAAGCTCGATGCACAGGTCCGCAAGCACAAGGACAAGAAGGCTACGCACGATCGCGATGACATCCGCAACATGGCGTAGGTTTATTTTTGCGATCGTCCGTGATCGCTGCACCGGTGAGCGTTTTCGAAATCGTCAGGGTCGAGGGTTCACAAGCACCAACTCGGGCATCCATGCCCTGACTTTCCACGAACCTTTGCGTTCATCCATGAACGCTGCTTCGGTGAGGGTTGTCGAAACCGTCAGGGTCGAGGGTTCACGGGTACCAACTCGGGCATCCATGCCCTGAGTTTTCACAACAGCCGCTCCGATCGCAGCGCATCACGGCGCCAACACTGGCAGAATGTCCCCGCCCGCAGTCCTGCGGGCGGGGACGAGACGTGAACCGACTCAGCGCGCGCGAACTCTTCGAAGACATCAAGGAACGCATGGCCCTGCGCTGGGTGGCGGGCCAATCTGGGGCCGAGCGTGTGCTGCAGGCAGGCGGCGCGGGCCAGCGGCGCCCGTCCGAGGTTGGTTACCTCAACATCATCTATCCCAACAAGCTGCAGATCGTCGGTGGCGAGGAACTGAATTACCTCGACGGCCTCGACTCGCGGCAACGCTGGGAGACGGTGCAGAAAATTTTCGGGCAGCAGCCCGTCGCGTTGATCATCACCAAGGACCAGGCCGTGCCGGCCGACCTGCGCGAAGCCGCCGAGGAAACCGACACGCCATTGTGGGTTAGCGCGCGCCGCGGGCATGACCTGCTGACTTACCTGCAATACAAGCTCGCGCGCGCACTCGCGCCGCAGATCACGCTGCACGGCGTGTTCATGGAGGTGCACTCCATCGGTGTGCTGATCACCGGCACGCCCGGCAGCGGCAAGAGCGAACTGGCGCTGGAACTGATCACCCGCGGACACCGCCTGGTTGCCGATGACGCGCCGGAGTTCACCCTGATCGCACCCGACGTAATCGACGGTGCCTGCCCCGAAATCCTGCGCGACCTGCTGGAAGTGCGTGGCCTCGGCGTGCTCAACGTGCGCGAGATGTTCGGCCACA
>JAGWZT010000143.1 GCA_018971925.1 Lysobacteraceae bacterium
CCGACAGCGCGCGCGACCTGTACGAAGCCGCGCGGGCGCTCGACCCCGACAACGAGCAGGCGCTGACGGGTTTGCAGAACGTCGGGCATTCCGAACTCGTGCGTGCACAGGCGGCCCTGATGCAGGGCGACTATGCATCCGCGCGCACTTCGCTGGAGGAAGCGCGCAGCCTTCTCGGTGGCGGCGCCGACGTGACCGCGGTCGACCAGGCGCTTGCCAAGGCCGTGCTGCACAACGCCAACATCGGCGTCCTGATCGACCAGGCGCGCGCGGCACTCGCGAACGGGCGCATCGATGGCGATGACGGCGCCGCGGCGTTGTTCGGCAAGGTGCTCGCGGGCGACCCCCGCAACGCGGTCGCGCGGCATGGCATGAACCAGATCGGTGACGCGCTCGCGTCGCGCATCCAGACCCAACTGGGCAATGGCGACCGCGCCGGCGCCGGGCAGACGCTCGCCCGTCTTTCGAACTTGTTGCCCGGGTATTCGCAATTGCCGACGTTGCGCGCGAATATCGCCGCCGCCGATCGCGCCGCGGACGCGCAGCGCGACCAGCATCTCGCGCAAGGTCAGGCCGACCTGCGCGCGGGCAAGGTGACCGGCAGCGGCAGTGACAACGCCGAGGCGCAGTTCAAGGCCGCGCTGGCGGCCGATCCGGGCAATGCCACGGCGCAGGCAGGACTGGGGCAGGTCGCCGAAGCATTGATCGTGCAAGCCAACGCCGCGATCGACGCGGGGCACGCACACGACGCGAAAAACCTGTTGGACCAGGCCACTGCGCTGGCGCCGAAATCGGCCGATCTGGCCGCCGCGCGCTCGCGTCTTGGCGCCGGCGGCAACGTGCCCGCCGAGGCGGCAGCATCGGCACCACCCGCGCCCGCATTGACCCCAGCGGATTCGGCCAAGATCGCGCAGCTGGTCGCACACGCCAAGGCCGCCGCGCGCAAGGGCGACATCATGCTGCCGCCGGGCAACAGTGCGTACGACTTGTATCGCGCAGCGCTCGGCATCGACGGCAACAATGCCGAGGCGCAAGCGGGACTGCGCAGCCTGCCGCAGGTCACGCGCGAGCAGTTCCAGCGTGCGCTGCACGAAGACAACCTGGACAAGGCGCACGACATGCTGGGCACGCTGGAGCAACTTGATCCGGGCGATCCGGCCGCGGCTTCGATGCGGCATGGGCTGGGCAGCGCCTGGCTCGATCGTGCCGATCATTACGTCGGGCTGGGCGAGCTCGGCGCCGCGCGTGCGGCGTTGCGCGAAGCGCGGCGGCTGGTGCCGGACGATCCGCGCATCAGCGAGGTGGACGCAAAACTCCATCGCAATGGTTGACGTGGAATCCTGGCAGCGCGCACCGGTGCTGGTATGCGGCGCCAGCAGCCAGATCGGGTTCTTCCTGCTTCCGCAACTGGTGCGCGCGGGCGTTCCCGTTCTCGCGCTTTCGCGCAAACCGCAAACAGTGGCCGTCGGCGTGACGTGGTTGCAGGGTGCCTTGCCCGGACCCCCGGCCACTGCGAATACCGCCGGTTCCGTCTGTTGTTTCGCGCCACTGGACGCATTGGCCGCGTGGATCGAAGCGGGCGCAGCGACAAGCCTGAAGCGCATGGTCGCAACCAGTTCCATGAGCGCGGAGAGCAAGCAGGCTTCCCCGGTCGCCTCCGAACGTGAAGTGTCGCGGCGTCTGCACGAGGGCGAGGCCGCCGTCGCGCGCGCGTGCCAGCGGCGCGGCATCGCCTGGACTATCCTGCGGCCCACGCTGATCTATGGCGCCGCGCGCGATCGCAGCCTCACGCCACTCGCGCGTCGTGCGATGCGTTGGCGCGTGTTCGGATTGCCCGCGGGTTCCGGTTTGCGCCAGCCCGTGCATGCGGCCGACGTCGCGCAGGCCGTCGTGCGCGCGCTGGACGGCGGCGCGGCGGGGCACGTGATTCCCATAGGCGGCGGTGAACGCCTGCCTGCCGCGGAAATGTTCGCGCGGGTCCACGCGAGCCTGCGAGTACACACGTTGCCGCTGCGCGTTCCCGCGCCGTTGATCCGGGTCGGCGCGCGTTTGGTCCCCCCCATGCGCGGAGCACTGACGCGCCTGCGACAGGATCTGATCGCGGACAACGGTGAGCTGGAACGGCTGCTCGGCGTGCATCCACGCCCCTTCCGGCCCGGCCCGGAATGCTGGGAGCCTGCCGAGCCCTGAGCGTCGCCGTTTGCGTGCGGCCACTGTCCGATGGACGGTTCTACAATGCGCGTGGCGACCGCACGCCGCCGCGCCGACTGCAGGATCGAAGCGAATCATGGACATGCACATCGCGCCCGCGAAGGTGCGGGAAATCGCCAGCGAATTCGGAAGTAGCAAGCCGTACGGTTACGCGGCCGCGAGCGAATTGTTCGACGCGACGACGGTGTTGCGGGTTGCACGGGAAGTCGAAGCCAACCTGGCACGCTGTCCAAGGGAAGAAAACATCCACGCGTCCTACCGCAAGCATCGCCTGTCGGTGATCGAGGAGGTGCCGGAGCCCGCGCACGCCTTCGTCGCCAGCTTGAATGCGCCCCCCTTCCTGCGCGCGCTTTCCGGGATCACCGGCATCGAAAGCCTGCACCCCGGTCCGGAACTGCACGTCCAGCCGTCCGGCGGCGGACATCCGCTTCGGCAAATCGGAAATGACGAATTTCGTCGAGCATCCCGCCGGGAAATTCGAAGCCGACAAGGTCCGCAGGCTGCGGCACCGGCTGCAGCTGCGGGCGAAACACTTCGCGCATTCGCTGAAATGGAGTCGCGAGGATTGAGGGCGCGGCCGCCCATTCCGCCCTGGGTGCGGCATGCCTGAGCAGTCCATGGCGGCGGCCGCGCCGGCACGCGAATCCGGTGTGTGTGCGGTGGTCGTCACCTATCACCCCGATATGGCGTTGCTGACGGCGCAGCTGGAAGCGTTGCAGGCGCAGGCCGGTTGCGTGGTAGTGGTGGATAACGCCACGCCCGGGCCGGCGGTGCGAGAGCTTTGCGCGGCGGCCCCCCGAACCGAGTTCCTGGCGCTGACCGAGAACCTCGGCCTGGCTGCGGCACTCAACGCGGGCATCGCCCGTGCACGCGAGAAACCCGGCGTGGCGCACCTCCTGCTGATGGACCAGGACAGCGTGCCCGAATCCGGCATGGTCGCGGCGCTCAAGGTGGCGCTGGATCGCCAGTCGCAACATGTGCGAGTGGCTGGGGTCGGGACGCGTTTCCACGATCCACGCGAAGGCGTGGATGCGCCGTTCGTGCGGATCCGCTTTCCCGTGAATCGCAAACTGCACTGCAGCGGTGACTGCGATGACGTGGCGTGCGATTTCCTGATTACTTCCGGCTCGCTGATTCCGCTTGAAGTGTTGGACCGGGTCGGCGGCATGGACGAAGGCCTGTTCATCGACAACGTGGATCTGGAATGGTGCTTTCGCGCCGTGTCCATGGGCTACGCGTTGTTCGGAGCATGCGGCGCGCGAATGCTGCATCACCAGGGCGCCACCCGCCACCGCGTGCCGGGCGTGCCGCGCGGCGTGGTGGTGCACACGCCGCGGCGATTGTTTTACATGATGCGCAATCGCGTGTTGCTGTATCGGCGCGTCTACACGCCGCGGCGCTGGATCGCGCAGGACGTGCCGCGGCTTGTCGTCAAATTCCTGCTGTTTGCGCTGCTGATCAAGCCACGCCGCAAGAACCTGCGCTGCATGCTGGCGGGTCTGCGTGCGGGGATCGCCGGGCACGCCACGCCGCCGCCGGATATCGACTGACGATCGCGCGAAGCCGCGCGGATCAGGCGGCGCCGACGCGGTCGCGCTCCAGTTCTTCGAAGCGCCGCCAACGATTGACGATGGTACAGAACAGCGCCGCGGTGCGTTCGGCGTCGTACACCGCGGAGTGCGCTTCGTCGGCGTTCCATTCGTAACCCGCGGCCTGCACCGCGCGCGACAACACGGTCTGGCCGTAGGCGAGCCCGCCCAGCGTTGCGGTGTCGAAGCACGAGAACGGATGGAACGGATTGCGCTTGTGGCCGCTGCGCAGCACCGCGGCGTTGAGGAAACCGAGGTCGAAGGCGGCGTTGTGGCCGACCAGGATCGCGCGCTGGCAACCGGACGCCTTGATCGCGGCACGCACCGGTTTGAAGATCAGGTCCAGCGCCGCGCGCTCCGGCAGCGCGCCGCGCAGCGGCTGATCGGGGTCGATACCCGTCACTTCCAGCGACTTGGGGTCGATGTGCGAACCCGGAAATGCCTCGACGTGGGTCGAGACCACGGGTTCGGGCGTGAGCATGCCATCACCGTCCATGCTCACGATCACCGCCGCGATCTCGAGCAGCGCGTCGTGTTGCGCGTCGAAGCCGCCGGTTTCGACGTCCACCACCACCGGCAGGAAACCACGGAAGCGTGTGCGCAGGCGTTCCGCGTAGGCTTCGATCTGTTTGTGCATCTGGTCAGGATATCAGCGCGTGTCCGGGCTGCATGCGGGAAGTACGACGAATCCGTTGACCCGCTTTGCACTCCATTCAGGGCGCGCGCGATCAGCCCGGCGTCTTGTGCTTGTAGGCGCACAGGTCGCGGATCGGGCATTCGGGGCATTTCGGCTTGCGCGCGGTGCACACGTAGCGCCCGTGCAGGATCAGCCAGTGATGCGCGCCAAGCCTGTATTCGTCCGGCACCACCTTGGTCAATTTGTCTTCGACGGCCCGCACCGTCTTGCCGGGTGCGAGGCCGGTGCGGTTGCACACGCGGAAGATGTGGGTGTCCACGGCGATCGTCGGCTCGCCGAACACGGTGTTCAGCACCACGTTGGCGGTCTTGCGGCCGACCCCCGGCAGTGCTTCCAGTTCCGCGCGCGTACGCGGCACCTCGCCGCCGTGGCGTTCCAGCAGCAGCGCGCAGGTTGCGATGATGTTTTTCGCCTTGGCGTTGTACAGGCCGATCGTCGAGACGTAGCGCTTCAGGCCTTCCTCGCCCAATGCGAGGATTTTTCCCGGCGTGTTGGCGATGGGGAACAGGCGTTTCGTGGCCTTGTTGACGCCGACATCGGTGGCCTGCGCAGACAGGATCACCGCGACCAGCAACTCGAACGGCGTGTCGTATTCGAGTTCGGTGGTCGGGTTGGGATCGAGGTCGCGCAGGCGGCGGAAAAGTTCTGCGACGTATTCGCGCTTCACGGGCGTTTCTCACGCCGTCTGGCTTTTCCACGTGCAATGGCGGCCAACACCTCGGCGTGGCTGATGGTCTGCGCGGGAAGCGCGGCGGCTGCAGGCATTTCGCGCCGGCGTGCCGCACGCCCGGCGCGTTCGCGCGCAAGCCGCGCATTGCGCGCCAGGAATCGCGCGCGCGCGCCGGCCGCTCTCGCGCGTTCGTGCGATTCGGATTTGCCCCAGCGGAACCAGTCGAGCAGTGGAATGTGCGAAGGACAGACTTCCACGCAGCGGTTGCATTCGCTGCAGGCATCGAGCCGCGCGGCGCGCACCGCGGCGAAGTCATCCTGCACCAGCGCGAAGAACAGTGCTTCCGGATTCAACGCATCCGGGCACGCCCGCGCGCAGTCGCCGCAGTGGATGCAGGGTTGTTGTGCATGAGTGTCGGGGCTGGAGGTGGGAGCGGTCATGGCATGGGTTTGCCCCCTTGAGTCGAGGGGGTGGCTGGAGGCGTGCGAAGCGGCGATCCGGCAGAGGGTGTGGAGATACGAGCTCTTGTGTGGACAATGGATGGGCGACTGGTCTTCGCAGCATCGTGGCCACGCCCATTGCGGCGCAATTCCAGCACGTCGATGGTGGGCGGGCAAT
>JAGWZT010000144.1 GCA_018971925.1 Lysobacteraceae bacterium
CCGCGCGAGTCCCAATGCGTCAGCGTGAGGAAGTGTGCGTCGTCCCCTGCCATGCGGCGAAGGACGTACACCCCACGGTTTCCGGACGCACTCGCGTAATCGGGAACCGCCCGTCGCAGCAGGAACTCGAGGTAGGCGTCTGCATGCGCCGCGGAGGTTTGCCCGTGCCAGATTCGCGCAATCATGGTCTGTTTCCTTTGCAACAAAGAACGAATATTTGCGCACCAACCGCTGCCCGTCAGCCCCGGCATTCCGTGCCTGGCGGCGCAGGAATCCGCACCACTTCGAGAGGCTGCACCACGCGCTCGCGGCGCTGCAACTGGCCGAGCGACAAGCCGCCCAGGATCAACGCGCCGCCGGCGGCCATGCCCAGTGTCAGCGGCTCGCCCAGAGCCAGCCATGCCCACAGCACGCCGAAGATCGGCACGAGGTAGGTCACGGTAGTGGCGCGCGGCGCACCGACGCGCTGGATCAAGCGGTAGTAGAACGCATAGGCGACGCCGGTGCAGACGACGCCCAGTGTGACCAGGCTGAGCCACGCCTCCGCGGGGATGCGCGCGGACGGCCATTGCCATACCGCGAACGGAGACAGCAACACGGCGCCCCATGCAAGTGTCGCCGCGGCGACTGCCGCAGGCGGCAGGCCCGCGAAATGCCGTTTGACGAGGTTCGCGGAAACGCCGTACAGGAAGGCGGCGGCAGTACCGGCCGCGACCGCAGGGCCAAGTCCCGCACCGCCGGCGTCGCCGCTCGCGAGCACCACGACGCCGACCATTCCAGCCGCCAAGCCAACCAGCCTGCGTCCGCCGATACGGTCACCGAACATCGCGAACGCCGCCAGGGCCGCGAACGGCACCGCCATGCTGTTGACGATCGCGCTGACGCCGGCGGGGGCGCGCTCGGCGCTCCACGCGAACAACAGGAACGGCAGCAAGGTGTTGAGGAAACCGATCGCAGCGATCCTGAACCAACCGGTCGCGGCAAGCTGGCGGCGTGCGCGCCACAGGAAGGGCGACAGCGCCAGCGCGCCGAGCGCGAGGCGCACGTCCACCAGTGGTGTCGGGCCGAATTTCGGCGCCGCGATGCGCAGGAACAGGAACGAGCCGCCCCAGATTGCCGCAAGCAGCAGCAACTCGGCCGGGGTGCGCCAATCGCGGCCACCGTGCCCGGCCACCCGCACGCGTCGCCCGCCGCGGGGCGTGCGGGCCGGTGGCGCAGCTTCGTCACGCGCCAGCAGGCGCAGCGTATCCGCATCGGTCACGTGGCCGCCAAGGAACAGCATGCCGCCCGAGAGTTTTGCCAATTCCCTCAACATGGGACACCTCCATCAGGCTTGCGCGAAAGTTGTGTAAGGCGCAAAAATAGGGCTCCTTTCGCTTGCACGGAAGCGACGATTTTTCAAATGAGTGTTGAGGAAAATCGAATATGAGCCGTAGTCCGCTGAATCCCCTCCAGACCTTCGTTGCTGCGGCGCGCGCGCAGAACATGACGCGTGCGGCCGAGCGTCTGCACCTCACGGTGAGCGCGCTCAGCCACCAGATCCGCCAATTGGAGGAACGCGTTGATTGCACCTTGTTCGTGCGGGGCCCGCGTGGATTGAAACTCACCGCCGAGGGCCAGCGCCTGCTCGACAACATCGCTCCGCATCTGGAAGCGATCGAGGATGCATTGAAGCCGCTGTGCGCGCGCTGCGACAACGCGCTGTCGTTGTCGGCGATGCCGTCGATGACTTCGAGCTGGCTGCTGCCGCGGCTGCCGGGTTTCGTATCCCGGCATCCGGAAATCGAATTGAACCTCGACTCATCGATCGAACTGGTGGACTTCGCCGATGGCCGACATGACGCCGCGCTGCGCTACGGCATGGGAGAGTGGCCCGGGCTTATCGCCGAGCAGCTGATCGAAGAGTGGCTGACGCCGGTAGCCAGCCCCTCATTGCTGGCCGGACGCAAGCCTCCGACGCTGGGAGAACTCGCCAAGCTGCCACTCCTGGGTCCGGAAGAGATTTGGCAGAATTGGTTCGCGCTGCATGGGGGGCGATCTCCGCAGCGTTATGTGGCGTCGTTCAACGACGCCGAGTCGCGCCAGCGCGCGGCGCTCGGAGGACTCGGCGTGGCGCTCGGGCGTACCACGATGGTGCGGCCGCTGATCGAGACCGGACAGCTGGTCACGCTGTTCCCCGAGATGATGAAGGGGAAGCGAGCCCACTACCTCGTGTATCCGGAACGCTCGCGCAAGCACCCCGGCTTCGTGGCATTCCGGGAATGGTTGCTGGACGAGGCAGCCAGCTTCCGCGCCGCGCCCCCGATGGGTTTTGCAGGAACACCGGAGCGCGAGCGCTCCAAGCGCGCACCGAGGCAGCGCAAGCGCGCGTAACCGGCGCGACACGTCATCCGTTGCTGCACGGATCACGGCCCATCAAGTGATCGTAGGTCGAGACGGTTTCATCGCGCGCATGTCCGTCCCGGCCAGCGGCACCGGCGGAGTGGATGCGCCGGCACGCTTCCTGGCGCGTGATTTTCTTGCCGTGCACCGCCACCCGGCCCCATGCGCCCTGTCGGCTGCGTGTCCGTGAGCTCGACACTTTCTCCACGTAACCGCTGCGCACCGTGCCGTCACCGGCCACCGAGCCCGGACACCGCGCGTGCCGATAGAACACCTCGCCGTTGGCGGTGTGGCATTCCCACGACGTCACGGGCCTGGCCCGCGGGGAACGCCGGGTTAGCTCGCGTGAGTTGGCAATACGATGGTGACGCGTTTCAGTGGCAACACGCGCTGCATGTTCGCCCGGTGCGCCGATCAGCGGCTGCGGTTCCAGTTCGATCTTGCGCTGGCGCGCCTGCGCGGCGCAGGGCGTGTCCTGGAATGCAACGTGGCCTTGCGCGTCGGCGCAGCGATAAACCGATGCCGCGTGCGCGCCTGCCACGATGATCCAAAGCAACAAGAAACATCCTGCGCGCGCGAGCCATGTGCGGCACCAAAGTTCTGATGGAACACTGCGGTCCCTGACAATACGTTGATCCATGGCCATCTCCTTCGCTGGTCGCGGGCCATGTTCGGTCGTGTGCGAGCACCCCTCCAGCGGACATCATCGCCGGGATTTGTAGGGGAATGCCGATGGCATCCCACCGCCGTCGTTTGCGGGTGGGGCGGGGCAGGCGTATAACAAGATGCGCAGAGTCGTCGAAAGGAGGCGCGGTCATGATGAAGTCATTGGCTTTCCTCATTGCGGTTTTGCCGGGGATGATCGCAACGATGACGTGCCTGTCCGTGCAGGCGCAAACCCCACGGGCCGCCGAGGCAGTCGCCGCACCGGACTATGGCTCGGATGCGTCGGCCGGCAGCTTGTCCAATGGTAATTTCAATACACCGGAGTCCGACGGCCGGCCTGGCGTGTATTACTTCAACCTGGGCGTCCAGGCGTTCAAGAAAGGCGACTACCGGCACGCCATCGACATGTACAAGGTCGCGGCATCGTGGGCGTACAAACCCGCCGAATACAACCTGGCGATCATGTATTTCAAGGGACAGGGTGTGCCGGTGGATCGCGCGCGCGGCGCGGCGTGGATGGTGCTGGCGGCGGAACGCGGTGATCCGCTTTACATCAAGGCACGCGACCTGATGATCACGGCGCTGACCAAGGCAGCGTTCGCGCGTACGGACGAAATCTGGAACCAGTTGAAGCCGACTTACGGCGATGCGGTCGCGCTGCGTCGCGCCAAGGCAAGATGGGCGCAGGTCAAGGCGGCCACGACCGGATCGCGGGTCGGCGCTGCGGCCTCGGAGTATTTGATGGTGGGTGGTACTCCCGTAGCGCCGAGCACCCACGGCAGTAACCCGAGCACTGGTGCGATCGGAGCGCCACCAGCCGTCACGGGCTGGGGTGTTTTCAAGGGTGCTCTGGTTACCGACGGCTCTGTGGCTTATCGGCAATTCCAGCAAAGCGACAATCCGTACGATCCGGTTTTCCTGAAGGGCCGCAGCGGTACCGTGACGGTGGAAGGGTTGACTCCGTTGAAATCCGACAGCGCCAAGCAGCCACCCGACAAGAACGGCGCCAAGCCCCCCTCATCGGGTTCCCTCGAATAATCGAATAACCAAGCAGCGCCTGAAGCCAGGCGGTTCGCGGGGATTGCCCGGCGGCTGGGTCATGGCGTGCTTGCTACACTCGTGCGTTTCGGGGAAGCAACGGCGCGTGCGCACGAGCAGCATAACTTTCCATCACCCCATGGCATTCTGGCTTGGCTGCATCCTGGTGGCCGCGGGGGTGTGTCTGCATTTGCCGATGTACGTGATGGCTGCGCCGATGCACTTTCACCTCGCCGGCATGCCGATGGATGCGGGCATGCTGCTCGGAATGGGGTTGATTCCCGGTGGTGTGCTGCTGGCGGCATGGGGTTTGATGCCGCGGCTTGCGCAGGTGCGCCTGACCACGCATGGCGGCAATCGTCTGCACTGGCATGTTGCCGATGGGGTGCCACTCAACCGCGCACACTGGACGCTGGTGTTCGTGCTGGCCGTCGCCTTGACGATCGACGTGATGAAGCCTGCGTCGATCGCATTCGTGATGCCCGGGATGGTGCGCGAGTACGGCATCGGGATGTCGAAGGCGGGCTGGCTCGCGCTGTCGGCACTGATCGGCACCGCGGCGGGCTCGGTCGTGTGGGGCAGGTTGGCCGACGTGTTCGGGCGGCGTGCGGCGATCCTGCTGTCGGCGCTACTGTTCATGGGCACCGCGATCTGCGGCACGATGCCATCGTTCAATTGGAACCTGGTGATGTGTTTCATGATGGGCGCGGCGGCCGGCGGCATGTTGCCGATCACGTTCACGCTGATGGCGGAAACGGTGCCCGCGCGGCATCGAGGCTGGCTGCTGGTGGCGCTGGGTGGCGTAGGTACGTCGGCGGGTTACCTCGCCGCTTCGGGCGCCGCGGCGTTGCTGGAACCCGACTTCACTTGGCGCGCGCTGTGGCTGTTGAACCTGCCGACCGGCGCGTTGATCGTGCTGCTCAATCGCTTCATTCCCGAATCGCCGCGCTTCCTCGCCAATGCCGGGTTGCCTGATCAGGCGCGCGCGATGCTCGAGCGTTTTGCGGGTTCCGCGGGGCTCGTCGAGGATGCTGCGGCCGCGGATGCGCCGATCATGGAAATCCACCAGCCACATGCGGGCCTGCGCGACATGCTGCGGGGCCGCCATGCGCGCATCACGATCGCATTGATGGTGTGCGGCCTTGCATGGGGACTGGTGAATTTCGGCTTCGTGCTGTGGCTGCCGGCCAACCTGCACAGGCTGGGACTGGATGCGGGAGCGGCCGGCGCATTGATGGCGCGGTCGGCGCTGCTGGCGATTCCCGGCATCGCCGTGGTGGTGTGGTTGTACCAGCGCTGGAGCAGCTTCAAGTCGCTGGTGTTGTTCGTGGCGCTGACGGTGCTGGCGCTGTTTGCGTTCGCGGCCATCGAGGTGGGCGGCTTGCGCGCGCAGTCGTTCACGATCGCCGCCACGGTGTTGCTGCTGGTCGCGATCAGCGGCGTGATCGCGACCATGATCCCGTATGCCGCGGAAATCTATCCGGTGCACCTGCGCGGCACGGGTTCCGGCCTGATCGCGGCCGGGTCCAAGGCCGGCGGCATCCTCGGCGCGTTGCTGGGCGTCGCTGGCGTGTTCGACAGTTTCCTGGTATCCGCGCTGGTGATCGCCGTACCGATGACGTTCGCCGGCGTGATGCTGTGGCGGGGCGGCGTCGAGACCCGTGGCAGGGAACTGGAGTCGATCCAGAAGGCG
>JAGWZT010000145.1 GCA_018971925.1 Lysobacteraceae bacterium
AAGGGGGGTATGGAGCACCGCGACAGCGAAGGCCTCCGCGATCGTCTTGACGCAGGTGACGCCCAATGGATCCGAGCCGGTCGCGGCATGCTGCATGCGGAGCATGCCGACCGGCGGACGCCACGGCCTGCAATTGTGGACCAGTCTGCCGCCGTCGATGAAGTTCGCCGAAACCGCCTACGCCTCGTTCCGCGCCGCCGACATTCCGGAAATCAGACGGCCGAATGCCGTCATTCGAGTGCTCGCGGGAAAGGTCGACAACGTTATCGGACCGATGCGGAACGCGACGCCGACCGTTTTCGCATATGTCCGGCTGGAGGCGGGAGCCGAGGTCGATCTCGCTATCGAAGCTGACGAGCTAGGGGTCTACGTGACAGAGGGACAAATCGAAGGAAAGGATGGCGCGAAATTGACGCCCGCTGCACTGGAGACATTCGGCCCCGGAACGCGGATCACGCTGATGGCCACGCCGAACCAGTCGGCCGGCGTGGCCGTGCTTGGGGGTGATCGGGTCAAGGGTGAGCTCGTGTTCGCAGGCCCGTTCGTGATGGACACACCGGATCATGCAGCGCAGGCGCACCGGGATTTCCTCGGCGGCAAGATGGGTCGGCTCGATGGGGTGCCGTTCTGAACCCCGAATCCCACGCAGCTGGGCGCAATCCCAACCCACGTTCGTGGCAACCATTGCATGGGCGACGCCGGTTACCCGACGGCGAGGCTCGGTGCGATCGCGATCGAAGTCAGCGCTTGGCGTTCTTTTCCGGATTGAACCCATCCCAGTTCTCGAAAACGTCCATGAAGCCCGGAACCGTTTCCGAGCGGGCCCAGTCGCGCTGGAGCTCGCAATACATCTGCGTCTTGCTGATCAGTCTGGCGCCTGCTTGCTGCACGCGGCGTAGCGCGGCTTCGTGCGCTGCAAGCGAGGTGCCACCGACCGCGTCGCATACCACATAGACCTCGTACCCTTCCCGCAGCGCATCCAGGGCAGGGAATGTCAGACAGGCTTCGGTCCAGAGCGCCGTCATGATCAGTTTCTTGCGACCCGTCGCCTCGACCGCCTTCTTGAATTCGACGTCTTCCCAACTGTTGATGGTCGTGCGGTCGTAGGTCGGGTATTTGCCGAGCACCTCCATCAGCGGCTTGATCGGCGGCTGGTTCTTCCCGGTCGCGACATTCACGGTCGAGTGGACGATGGGAAGGCTGTAATTGACGGCCGCCTTGGCCGTATGCACGATGTTGAATACCAGCTCCTTCTGATCCATCGAACGGATCGAACTGACTTGGACCGGTTGATAGTCGATCACGATGAATGCCGAGTTCTTCGGTGTAAGCAGGGGGTCTTCGACCTGATCACGGATGGCAGCGCTTGTCATGTCTCGTCTCCCAAATCGCTCGGCGTTCCGCCTTGCGTTCGGTGCGCGAGCGTGTCGCACCGACGGCTAAACGCTGTAGTACACATGTCTTGCATTTTCATGCATGTTGCTGAAAGCAGCTTCAGCCTGGTGCGGCTCCCGATTTCAGGAACGTACCGCGTTCGAGTTCCTCGAAAGCCTGACGCAGCTCCGCCTGCGTGTTCATGACGATCGGTCCGTACCAGGCGACGGGTTCGCGCAATGGCCTGCCCGCCACCAGCAGGAAGCGAATGCCTTCTTCGTTGGCGTGGACCTCGATGGCGTCGCCTTCGCCGAATAACACCAAAGCCCGGTTGCCCGCTTGCGCCGGTGGCGCGGTATCCAGCCAGCGCGTGCTCTCGGTCGGCACCGAGAGTGGCGCCTCAGCGTTGCAGAACGTTCCACTGCCCGCGAACACATAGGCGAACGCTTGATGATCCGTCGGCACGGGAAAGATCTTGTGGCCGCCGGGCGACACCGAGATATCCCAATAGAGCGGATCGGCCGCAACGCCTTCGACCGACCCGGCCGTGCCCCGGAAACGTCCGCACACGACGCGTACGTGGGTGCCGTCGTCATCGCTCACCACCGGAATGTCGCGCGCCTTGATTTCCTGGTAGCGCGGCTCGGTCATCTTGAGCGCGCGCGGCAGGTTCGCCCAAAGCTGGAATCCGTGCATCTGCCCGGCAGGGTTTCCCTTGGGCATCTCCTGGTGGATGATGCCGTTGCCGGCGGTCATCCACTGCACGTCGCCCGCGCCGATCACGCCGCGGTGACCGAGGCTGTCGCCGTGTTCCACGGTGCCCGCAAGCACGTAGGTGATGGTTTCCATGCCGCGGTGCGGATGCCACGGAAAGCCCTTGATGTAATCCTCCGGTACGTCGCTGCGGAAATCATCCAGCAGCAAGAACGGATCGAAATTGCTATCGGCGCCGTTGAAACCGATGGCGCGGTGGAGGTGCACGCCCGCGCCTTCCAGCGTCGGGCGGGATTTCGAAAGCCGCTTGATGGGCCGAATGTTCATGGTCGTCTCCACGCCTCTGTCGGCGAATGTTGGGGCCTAGCATTTCAACCATGCGACGACGGCATGCGGCGGACGATCACCCAGCCGAGAATCCCGTTCGATCGACAATCTCGCCGCCGGCTTCCACCAGCGCCTTGCCCGCTTGAGCGCGTGCATGCACTTTGGTGAGTGGCGTCGAACCCTTGTCGGCGACCAGTATGGCGTCGGAGCCTTGGCCGTTGGCAATGACTTCGCCATGGATGTCGATCGCATTCACCTTGCCACCCTCGACGGCGTAGGTCGTGACCTTGGCGCCATGGGTGACGAGGTTGCCGCCCACAATCAGCTGCTCGACGATGCCCCCCGGCTTGGCGCTGAAGGCCTCGGCCGGCAACTGCATGTTCACGCCCTTGACCAGCGTGTTGCCGATTGAGCCGTGCGTCGTCACGCTGCCATCGACGGTGATCGTGCCGACGGGCTTGCTCACCTGGATGCCGATCGAGCCGTCGCCGAAGGTTTCGATGGACTTGAAGCGAATGTTCTTGACGGTGCCGTCGTACTGGTTGAAGCCGCGTGCGCCCAAGCCATGAGTGACGATTTCGGCTTCGGCGAGAAAGTCGCCCACGGTGCCGAAGTTGACGAAGCCGATCCCGCTCGGTCCGTACGACACCACCGGTGCGTGCGCGATCCAGGTGTCCACCGTGCCCCAGGTATCCAGCACCATGTCGTTGACGCCATAGGTGACGACCTCGCCTAAGTGCTCGACGCGCCTGGCGTGGACGCCATACACGATGAACACGCCGCCCGTGATGATGTCGGCGGTACCGTAGGGCAGCATCCCGGTAGAATGGACTGCGCCGGTTGTGAGGGTGTCGAGTTCGACCAACCCGCTTTGATCGCCGAAACCGCTGACGAAGATGCCCGAGCCCAGCACCGGCGCATTCTTCGCGCCGACGCTTACATTGCTCAGCGATGCCGTAATCCGCGAGTTTGCCCCACCGTTGAAGTTGTAGACGGTGAGTGCTCCTTGGTACACATTGACACCATACTTCTGCGGCTGCTCGCTGTAGCGGCGCGCATCGCAGGCCGCGATGTGCAACCCGTCCACCACGAGGTTCAACTTGTCCGTACCGGCGTGCGTGATGATCGAAACTTGCCCGGTCACCGCGAGGTTGTCGAGCGTAATCGTGCCAAGGTCGGCGAGCCCGGCCTGGGTGTAGATCGCGCGCGCGGCGGGCGGGGCAATCACGGTGAGATTCGCTACGCGGTTGTCCGCGGTCAGACCGATGCCATCGCCGTTGCCGAAGCTCAGGATGCAGCGATCCTTGTCCGCCCCGGTCAGCGAAAACCCGGGCGGCAGGGTGACCGAATGCGGGCAAGCCACCGATGTTTGCAGTTCGAGCACGCATGGTTCCGCTTCGGAGAGCGCGGACATCAGACCTACCAGCGACGCGACAGGACGGCTGGATTGGTTCACGGGCATCTCCTTTGAGCGATTGTTGGCACCGCCACGACTGAACGTGCATAGGCGCGACCCGTGCGCGGCGCGCAAGACCAGTCGTCCCTTCTAGACGATTCGGCGTTTCATCGACGTGAAGATCGCACCGCCCTCTACTACCATGCTGCGGCAATTCCGGACAAAGACGCATTTGGGTCGTGGGGCAACTTTGGCCATCACCATTCTGATTGGACGGGCCAGCGTCCGCTTCCTTCCGAACAGTGGTCATTGGCTCGTGGCAACTGACTGACGGCAACGGGTCGACGGCGGCCCTCACCGAGTCGAAGCTAGCCACCGTCATTCCGGCAAGCGGTCCAGCATTTCGTCGAGCTTTGGATCATTGGGCAACCGGATCAGGAATTCGTCTTGCAGCACCGCGCGGATGTTCGTGGCGGTGGCGAGGGTCCGCTTGGTGGTGCCACCGTCGGTGGTGTGCTCGGTGAACTGACGGTTCCGTAGTGCGAGCCTGCGGCCAGGCGGCGCGCGTGCGGCGGTCAGACCCGTGACGAAGTGCGAATCGGGGTGGGTGGACGTCCAGTGGTTGCTGACGCGGTAATCGGCTGGAAATTGCGGCTGCAGGTCGAAGCGATACAGCGTCCTCCACGCATCGGCAGCGAAAAGCTGCACCCGCCAGTCGCTGTCATCACGGCAGATCACGCGGAACGGTTCGTGCGGCGTGGGCTGTTCGACATCGGGGACAAACTCGAGCAGACCGGTGGGCGTGTTGCCACCGAAGCCGACGTCAGCCAGCCATGACTTTCCGTCGACTTCGACGCGCAGCAGCATGTGGGTGCGCGCGGTGATCGCGTCTTCCGGTTGTCCCCACAATACGCGCGCGGCCAAGTCGGTCACGCGAAAGCCGATGGCGCGCAGCGCATCGCTCAACAAACGGTTTTGTTCGAAGCAGTAGCCGCCGCGATGGTCTCGTACCAGCTTGCGTTGCACGGATGCGATATCCAGCGCCGGCGATGCGCCGAGGAACGGATCGAGGTTCTCGAAGGGAATCGTGGCGACGTGCGCGGCGATGATGGCGCGCAGTGTCCGCAGGTCCGGCGCGATAGGGGTTTGGATGCCGATGCGATCGAGGTATGCGTGAAGGTCGATGGATTCGGTTGGTGTTGCTTGTTGCATGGTTGTTTCTGCTATTCCGGGAAACCGATTCCGGGTTCCGCCGCGAAGAGCCGCGGCGGCCCCGGAATGACGGCAAAAGATAGAAGACCTCGCGCTTCGCCGCCCGATCAGTGCGTGGCGCTACCGAGTTTACGTTGCAGGAAATCCACCGTCGCGATATCTGCTTTCATCCACGAAGCGTGGCGCAAGAATCCGTGGATCTCGTTGGGTATCACCATTTCCTCGAACGGCACGCCGTGTTTCTGTAGGCGCGGTACCACGTCGGTCATCTGGAAGAAATGCACGTTGTGGTCGTCGTCGCCCTGGATCAGCAGCACGGGTGATTTCCACTTCGCGATGTCGGCATCGGGCGAGGATTCCCATGCGACCTTCAAGGCCTGCTTGTAGTCGCCCTGTTCGTAGCGCCCGTTCGGGTTTTCGTTGAACCACCAGCCGATCGCGCGCGACCAGTCGTGCAGGCCGTGCATGTCCACGCCGGCCTTGAAGATGTCGGAGTTGCGTGCCAGCGCGAGTGCCGTGAGATAGCCGCCGTAGGAGCCGCCCCAGATGCCGATGCGCGTGGGGTCGACACCATTCACGTGCTGCAGGAATTTTGCACCTGCGACCACGTCCTGGTATTCGGAAGCACCGGCCGGTCCCGCGTGCGGTGGATTGTGGAACGCGTGGCCGTAGCCGATGCCAAGCCGGTAGTTCACCGACAACACGGTGAAGCCGTGCGTGGCGAGGTACTGGTTCACCGCGTAGCTG
>JAGWZT010000146.1 GCA_018971925.1 Lysobacteraceae bacterium
GCGCTCACCGGCGAACACCTGTGAAGGTTTCACGATTTCGAGGCAGCCGCCGCAGCCCTTCGAAATCTCGTTGAATTGTGCCGCCACCCAACGCCGTGCCGCGCCGATGCCGCGCGTCTTCGACGTGGTGGTCGACAGCGTGTGGCGGGTCCCGAACCCGACCAGCGCAGCATCCGTCGCGTGCAGGTTGGACGCCTTGACCGTCCCCGCGATTTCGTGCAATTCGGGATGCGTGTTCACGGGCGGCGGCGCCGCGAAAGCAGCAACGACGACCAGGGCGCCGGCGACCACGGCGGACAGCGTGCAAATGCGCAGCATGATGTTTCCCTCCGAAGGCAACCACCCGAGCGTAAACCCGGCGCGGCGCGATTGCACGTGGCGAAGGTCAGTGTGCTGCTGCGCCCGGTATTTGCGATGCGCGCCACGCGGCGATGCGGTGATCGCCGGAAAGGAAATACGGCCAGGTGCGGAACGGCTCCGCACCACGCGGCTCGGAGCTGCGATCGCTGGTCAACAGGATGCCGCCGGGATGCGCGCGACACCACGCCTGTACCTGGTCGTGCGGAATCCAGGGCAGTGGCTGGTGCAGGCGCCCGGTGTAACCAAACAGGCCGTTGTTCCACTCGATGTGCGCGATCGCGACATGCTCTGCCAGCGCCCGCTTCACGAACGCGGCCTCGGGCCTGACATCCAGTGCCGGAAGATACGCGAGTGCGCCCGCCAGCATCGCGGCCGATATCAGCGCAGTCGCGGACAGCGCCAGCGATCGCGCACCGCGACCCCACAGGTGCCACACGCCAACCGCGATGATCAACCCGATCAGTGCGAGGGCGGCAATCGCGGGCTGTGCCGGATAGCCAAAAGTCTTCGCCACCTGCCAGGGCAATGCCGCCATCCCCATCGCTGCGAGCAACGCCAACAGGCCGAACAGCATTGGACGCAGGCGTGCGCCGGATTGTTGCAGCAGCCATGCGCCCGCCAGCGCCCACGCCGGCAGCAGCGGCAGCAGGTAATGGATCTGCTTGCCGCTGATCACGCAGAACGCGACGAACGGCAGCACCCACCAACACCATACGAAACGTCCGAAACGTCCGCGCCACAAGCCCGCCCACGCGGCGCGCGGCGCGCGCAGGGTCAGCAGCCACGGCAGCAGCAAGACCGGCACCAGCGGCAGGTACCACCACCACGGACGACTGTGCGCGAAGCTCTTGGCGATGCGGCCCGTGACCTTGTCCACCAGCGGCTGCCAGTAGGAGGGCCCCGCGTACCAGGCGGCCGGCAGCAGCCAGCACAGCGCAATGACGACACCGACCAGCAATCCGGCGAGCAACGCGAGATACCAGCGCGCCTTGTGCGCACGCGCGGTATCGCTCCACAGCGGTGCCAGCACGGCGACGGCGACGATGTGCAACAACATCACCGGGCCCTTGGCGAGAATGCCGAGTCCGATCATCACACCCAGCAATATGATGCCGCGCTTCCATTGCGCACCATCGAGGTCCAGCAACGCGTGCAACGCGCCCAGCACGGTGAGCGCCAGCAGCAGGTCGAACATGATCGCGGTGCTGAACACCGTGAAGCCGAGGCAGCCGGCCAGCAGCCACATCGCAGTATCGGCACCGCGCGCATCCATGCCCAGCCGCGTGGCGAGCCGGCGCAGCGTCAGCAACATGCCGAGTGCGACCAACAGCGCTTCGACGCGCGCCACCCAGGTGTGCACGCCCAGGATTTTCCAGCCACCCGCGATCAACCAGAACAGCAGCGGTGACTTGTCGGAATACCACGCGCCATTGACGGTCGGCACCAGCCATTGGCCGGAGTTGTACATCTCCCACGCAGCGGTGAGATAACGCGTCTCGTCGATCGGGATGGGCGGGAACAGGATCGCGAGCGGCAGCAGCAGCGCGCACCACAGCGCCAGCCAGCGCCATGGAATCGGGGAAGAGTCGGCGTCATTCATGCGCGCGCAGCATAGCTGACCACCACCAACAAAATCGCCGGCGCGGGGCCGGCGACTCGTGCACGCAGGCAACTTCGATTACTTGCCGCGTTTGCCGCGTGGCTTGGCCGGCTCGCCTTTCTTGCCGAAACGCTCCATCAACGTCTTCATGTCCTCGGCGTGTTCCTCTTCCATCGCGAGGATGCCTTCCAGCAACCGCTTGGTGGTGGTGTCCTGGTCGCCGACGTAGTTGATGATCTCGCGATAGCTGTCGATGGCGATGCGTTCGGCCACGAGGTTTTCCTCGATCATCGCGGCCAGGTCGTCGGGCACGACGAATTCGGAATGGCTTCGTGTTTGCATGCCTTCGGGCGAGAAATTCGGATCGCCATCAAGTTGGGTGATGCGCTCGGCGATCTGGTCGGCGTGCTGCTGCTCCTCGCCTGCGTGTTCCATGAATTCGGCAGCAACGCTCTTGGCGTTGATGCCGGAGGCCATGTAGGCATGCGCCTTGTAGCGCAGCACGCAGATGATCTCGGTAGCCAGAGCCTCGTTGAGCAGTTTCAGCACCGTGCCGCGATCCAGCGTGTAGCTGGCAGTGACGGCACCCTGCTGCATGTGCTGGCGCGCACGCTTGCGGATGGTCTTGATGTCGGTGAGGAACGGTTTTTCTTTGGTAGCCATGCCCGGACTCCTTCTTCCGAGTGAACGCGAAACGCGAAGATCAGTCTAGCTCGATCTGCGTGTGCGGTGGCGCCATATTGTCCATCTTCACGCCGTGAGATCTCACGGAAATACTGGCTCGTGGACATCGAAGCAATCAAGTCCCTTCAGCGAAAACCGTTCCGCGCGATCAATGGTATTCGTCATTCGCGCCAATTGCGGGCGGATTTCACGTTCGCGCTTTCGCCACTTGTCGCTGGCGGGAGCAGATACCGTATGATTCGCAAGCGGCAGCACGGCATCCAGCGTTCTGTCCCATTCAAAGCCGACGGCCTCGCAGATCCTGCGCGCTTCGGCATCCGGAGCGGCCGTGAACCGGTCATAACGCGCCGCGACCCACCGCATTGGTGGAAGGGCAGCCAAATCATCCAGCAGAGTGTCGGTAATGGTACGCCATTGGGTCGCCACGATCTCGGATAACGGCTTGCCGATAAGTTCGCGCCAACCCGAAGTCAGCGTCAGCGACCATGGCAGACCTGTCCAGCCAGGCAGTTGCGGATAGGTCCTGAATCCCCCCGACTCCCACGCCTCCATCATGCTCGCGAGCACCTGCTTGGGATCGCGGTACAGGTAAATGAACAGCGCATCGGGGAATACCTTGGCAAGAAATGGAGTGCGCAAGGCGTTCTTCGGCGTCTTTTCAAGCAAGCGGATACGACCCGCGACTTTTTCTCCATTTCGATCAAACGCGCGCCTGCGAAATCTTTCGCGGAGGGCCGCAACGATCTCGGGCGTCGCATCCAAAGCATCAAGCCGATTGGATTCATACCCGCGCGCAGCCGCTCCAAGCATCCCGAAGGCGGTCTTTCCCTCGATGATGCCATGGCTTTCGCCACCGATCGTGCATACATTCCTGCCCTGCGCCAACGTTTCGAAAAGCAATGACGAACCCGAACGCGGCGGTGACACGATGAATACAGGCCGATCGAATTCGTAGTCCGCGAACGCGCTGGATGGTTTGAAATGCGGCGGCGCACGCGTAGCCTCTTCACTGGCACCTTCGCCCCTCGATTCGCGCACTGCCTGACCGAGCAACCCCGTGAATGCGGACGCCAGTTGCACGTGGTTTTTCAGTGAGACTTCGCCGCCAAGGCGCCGCATCCGCGCAAGAAAATCGTCCAGCAAGCTGCGGAATTCCGGCAAACCATGGGGATCTGCACCGTGGCGGAACCAGAGCGTCCGCCATTCCATCACGAACTCATTCGCGGAATGCCGGATCACAGGCAACAACGGATGTTCCTCGCATTCACCGAGCAGAAACTTCACGTGCTCGCGCAATTCCCAGTAACTCATCGGCGACATCAAATTCACCGACTCGAACATCATCCCGTCAGGCGAGCTGTCATTGCCCGGTGGTACAAACCGCGGATGCCATCCATCACCTGAATGCGCGTGCGCGCGTCCGGCATTGGCCAGCCTTGCGAATGCCGCGCTGCCTACGGTATCGATCACCAGATGGATGCGATCCTGGTCGGAACCGTTGGTCACGCGGTGCAATTGCCAGGTATCGAAAATCCAGCATTCGCCTGCCCCCATGTGGACGCGGGCGTCGGCGCAGAAGAATTGCACGGAAGGATTAGTCGCCACTGGGATGTGCACCCGAACCCGTTCATTCCAGTAATGGTTGGTGTCGACGTGGGGGTCCACCTCTGCGCCGGGTGCGAGGCGCATCAGCCGCACGCGTCCCAACACAACGCCCAAACTGCCGAGAACCTGGCGCAGATAGGCGCAGCGTTCCAGGGCGGGCGTCGGCCGCATCACGCCGGTCAGTGCGTCGCCGCGCGCCGGATCGCCATCGACGGCAACCAATGGCAGCGCCGTATTGCCCGGCAGGCCGCTGGGATGCGGTTGCCACAACCCTTCCCCCAGTGCCCCGATTTCGGCGGCCAGCGCGCCCGCATCGAAAAGCAATGGCAATTGGATGAAGGGAACCGGCAGCTTCATCGCGAGGCCCCCTGGCCAGCTTCGGCCTGCAGCCGCTGCTCGTCGGTCAACGGACGCTCATGACGATCGGCAAGCGCGACACCGAGCACCATCGAGCGGAGCGTGGCCAGGAATCGCATGCCATTGATCAGCCGCAGTGCCTCGCCATAAGTCTCCATGTGGCGGGCGAACGCGTCCAAGGCTGCGCGATAAGCGGGCCACCCATCGCGGCTTTCGCCGTAGCGCGCCCACAACGCCTGCCAATTGGCGATGAAGCGGGCAGCTTGCCGTTGAACGACAGCCGTGTGGGAATGCGGTGTGACATGATCGAGGATGAATTGAAGATGGTTGCGCAGCTCCCACGGCGTCATCACCTGCGGCACGTTGATCGCCTCGAACGCGAGATTCGCCGGCGCCTCGACGGCTCCGGCCGGGTCGAATTCCTCCATGCGCCAGTCGCGAAAATCGCCATGGCCGGGCGTGCGACCGCGTTCGGCAAGCCCCCAGAATGCCTCGCTTCCCACCGTATCCGCAACCAGATGAATCCGTTCTTGCGCTACAGGATTGATGACTCGGTGCGGTCGCCACGTATCGAAAATCCAGCACTCCCCCGCAGCCATGTTCACTTCGGAATCCCCACAGATGAAGCGCACCTCCGGGTGTGTAAGAACCGGAACATGCACACGCACGCGATCGCGCCAGTAATAATTGATGTCCGCGTGCGGGGTGACTTCGGCACCGGGCGCAAGCTTCATCAACCGTGTACGTCCCCACACCGCGCCCAGGCGTGCCAGCGCGTGCTGCAAATACGGACAGCGCTGAAGATATTCCGTGGGTTGCATGGGACCGGCGATCGCGTCACTTGCTGGATCTCCATCGACGGAAATCAGTGGCAGTGCGTAATTGCCCGGATATTTTTGCGGATGTTCGCGCCAGGCATCATCACCCAGCCTTGCCACCTCGGCGGCTAGCCTGTCGGCATCGAAGCGAAGCGGCAACTGAACGAACGGAACCTGCAACTGCATGGGCTTTCACTCTCGTCGATACAAGTGGTTGCCGGCGTCGCGGAACTCGGCGGCTTTTTCGACCATGCCTTCGCTCAATGCCGCGGTTTCATCGACGCCATGTTCGCGCGCGTAGTCGCGCACGTCCTGGGTGATCTTCATCGAGCAGAACTTCGG
>JAGWZT010000147.1 GCA_018971925.1 Lysobacteraceae bacterium
TCATCTTCCTGCCGCTGGCGTTCCTGTCCGGCGTCACCGGCGCGTTCTTCAAGGCGCTGTCGCTGACCATGGCGAGCGCGCTGGTGATCTCCTACCTGCTCACCTTTATCGTGGTGCCGTTGCTGGCCGAGCGCCTGATCGACGAACGCCACGCGGAGGAACGTCCGCCGACCCGGCTGTGGCAGCGCTTCATGCATTTCTACGAAAGCGTGCTGCTGCGCGTTCTGGAATGGCCGATGCTGCTGCTGATCGGACTGGTCCCGCTGGTGGTGGTCGGCTTCTTCGCCTACAAATCGGTCGGCACCGGCTTCATGCCGAAGATGGACGAAGGCGGGTTCACGCTGGACTATCGTTCCGCGCCCGGCACATCGCTCGAAGAAACCGACCGCCTGCTGGAAAAGGTCGGCGCCATCCTGCGCGCGAGTCCGTACGTCGATACCTGGTCCCGCCGTACCGGCCTGCAACTCGGTGGCGGCCTCACCGAAGCCAACAGCGGCGATATCTTCGTGCGCCTGAAGAACGGCTCGCGGCCATCGACTGAAACAGTGATGGAGCACATCCGCGAGCAGGTCGCCGCCAAAGTGCCGGGGCTGGACGTCGACGTTTCGCAATTGCTGGAGGACATGATCGGCGACCTCACCGCGGTGCCGCAGCCGATCGAGGTGAAGCTGTTCTCGGACGATGTGGCGCAGCTCGACGCCACCGCGAAAAAAGTCACGGCGCAACTCGGCAAGGTTCCGGGCGTGGTCAGCGCGCGCAGCGGCATCAATCCCGCGGGCGACGCGCTGGAGGTGCAGGTCGATCCGGCCAAGGCCGCATTGCTCGGGCTCGATCCGCGCAGCGTCGCCGACCAGGTGTCGGCCGCGGTCACGGGCTCCATCGCCGCCGAGCTGCCGCAGGGTCCGAAGATGGTTGCGGTGCGCGTGTGGATGCCGCCCGGTGATCGCGCCGAAATCGAACAGCTCGCGGCGCTGCCGATCAGCGATGGCCACGGTCATGTGTTTCCGCTGTCGCGGGTGGCGACGCTGGCCGAACAGCGCGGCCAACCGGAAATCGACCACGAAAACCTGAAGCGCATGCTGGCGGTGACCGCGCGCATCGAAGGGCGCGACATGGGCTCGACGATGCGCGACGTGAAGAAGGTGCTCGATGCCCGTGGCGAACTGCCGGTCGGCATGTACTACTCGCTGGGCGGCCTGTACCAGCAGCAGCAGATCGCATTCCGCGGATTGACGATCGTGCTGCTGACGGCGATCGCGCTGGTGTTCACGCTGCTGCTGTTCCTGTACGAGAGTTTCCGCGCCGCGATCGTGGTGATGATCCAGCCGCTGCTGGCGATCTGCGGGGTGTTCATCGGCCTGTGGGTTACCGGCACCGAGCTGGACATTTCATCGATGATGGGCATGACGATGATCGTCGGCATCGTCACCGAACTCTCGATCTTCTATTTCTCCGAGCTGTCGGAAATCCAGACCGAGGCGGCGCGCGGCGAACAATCGCCGACCCTGCGCGAAGCGCTGCTGGCGGCCGGGCGCAATCGCGCGCGCGCAATCCTGATGTCCACCATCGCAGCGATCCTCACGCTGTCGCCGCTGGCGCTTGCAATCGGACGCGGCTCGCAGATGCAGCAGCCGCTGGCGATCGCGATCATCGCCGGCATGTTCGTGGCGGTGCCGCTGGTGCTGGTGGTGATGCCGGTGCTCTACTCGCTGGCGATGCGGCAGCGGACGCCTGGCTAGCCCGCTCCGCCACTGGCCACATCCATGTTGCTCGCCCGTCACTTGTGCCCAGGGCCGCCCTTGGCGTTCAAATCGGCAATCCTCGCCGATTCAGTCGGCGTCACGCAATCTGCCTTCGCTCGCGACGCCTATCCAGGTGCCCGCGCAATCCGCGAATCCGCGTCAGCGCCCCAACTCAACGTCACACGCAACACGCCATCTTCCAATGCATACGACAGCGCCATCTTCAGCACGCGCGCGGCGGCGGCGGCCAGTGCAAGTCCGAGTCCTGCATGGCCCGCACCCTGCGCGCCCTTGCGCCAGAAGCGCTGGCCGAAGTTGGCGAGATCCCCGGCGTGCAACGCGGGTGCGGCGTTGCACACTTCGATGCCCCACTCGCTCGCGCGCAAACCGACGACGCCGCCGGCCGGCACGTACGCCACCGCGTTGCCGAGCAGGTTGTCCAGCACGATTTCCAGCAGCGCGGGGTCTGCCTCGACGGCGAAATCCCGTTTGCATGCAGGATCGGATTCGATCCGCACGCCGCGCGCACGCGCCGCGTCCTGACGCCGCGCGCAGACCCGCGCCAGCAACGGCGACAGCGGCACGCGTTCGGATCGGGACTGTTCCAGCCCGGACTGGATTCGCGTCAACTGCAGCAGCGCGGTTACGGTCGCTTCGAGTTCCGCACCGATGCTGCCCACCTCGCCGAGCAGGCTGTGCGCATCGCGTCCACTCGGATAACGCGTTTCCACATCCACCAACGTGCGCAATTCGGCGAGCCGCGTTCGGAATTCGTGCGCCAGTCCCGAG
The DNA here is from genome assembly GCA_018971925.1 of Lysobacteraceae bacterium. Classification (GTDB taxonomy): domain Bacteria; phylum Pseudomonadota; class Gammaproteobacteria; order Xanthomonadales; family Rhodanobacteraceae; genus 66-474. The sequence continues at coordinate 2,532 of JAGWZT010000147.1, forward strand.
GCGAATTGCCGTTCGCGCGCAAGGCCCGCGTCCATCCGCGCCAGCACCTCGTTGATGCGGGCGACCAGTGGCGCGAGCTCGGTGGTTCCGCTGGCAGGCAGGCGTCCGCCGGGCGCATCGGGGCCGATTTCGGCCATCGCCCGGTCCAGCACCGCGAGCGGCCGCAGGCCGCGTCGCACCAGCCACGGGGTCACGAGCATCACCAGCACGCACGCGCCCAGCAGGCTGCCGAGCAGAATGATGTCGAGCGTGCCGAGCAGGTCATCCAGGGGTCCACGATCGAGTGCGTAACGCAGCTGGCACGCAGGCGCACCGGGGGCCGCCACGCGATGGCCCTCTGCCGCAGGCGCGAAACGCACGGCGACCACGCGCAACGAGCGTCCGCCCGGTAGTTCCGCATCCGCGAAAACCGGCTGCACGCCGGCGGCCATGGACGGTGGCACTTCCGAGGTTCGCGCGACGACGTTGTCGCCGCAGCGCAGTTCGTACCAGCTGGTATCCGCGTTGCCGGGGAAAACGTTGGCTTCGGCATTGTCGGCGTCGACGGCAATGCGGCCGTTCTCGATTTGGGTCAGCGCCGCCAGTGATTGTGCGCGCGACAGCAGTGAAGCATCGAAACGCTGCTGCATCTCGGTGTCGGCGCGCCAGTCCACGATCTTGGCGGCCGCACCGAACACCACCAGCACGGCCAGCGCCAACAGCAGTGTAAGGCGCGCGCGCAGCGAAAAGGTTTGCTTTTTCCTTCCGGTGATCAAGGGTCGATTCCCCTCATCCCGCCCTGCCGGCCACCACGGAGCTCTCGGCCAAGGATGGCAGCTTCCGCAAGCGGGAGAAGGAAAACACGCGCGGCGTTCCGCCACATCACTTTCATGGAATCAGATATCCGGCGCCGCGCCGGTTCTCGATCAGGCTCGCGCAGCCCGCATCCGCGAGCTTGCGGCGCACACCGAACACGACCACTTCGATGCTGCGGTCGGAAGCCTCGCTTTCGCTTCCGGCAATGCGCTCAAGGATGTCCGCGCGCGGAAATACCCGGCCGCGGTGCCGCAGCAACAATTCAAGCAACGCGAACTCGCGCGGCGTGAGCTGGAGCACGCTGCCGTTCGCCGTGGCGCGATGCGCTTGCGCATCCAGCCGCACGCCCTCGTGCTCCAGCACATCCGCGTGCGTTTCGGAGGGACGCCGCGCCAGCGCGTGCAGGCGCGCGACGACTTCCTCGAACGCAAACGGCTTGACCAGGTAGTCGTCGGCACCGGCATTCAATGCATCCACGCGATCACCGACCTGGTCGCGCGCCGACAACACCAGCACGCGCGGACGCTCACCACCGGAGGGGAGCGCACGCAACACGCCGAAGCCGTCCAGCCGCGGGAGCCCGAGATCGAGCACCATGAAATCGTACGCGTAGCCGGCGAGATAGCCATTGGCTTCCATGCCGTCTCCGGCGACGTCCACCGTGAAGCCGGCCGCTCGCAAGCCGCGCGCGAGGTTGTCGCGCAGGCGTTCGGAATCCTCGACCAGCAGCAGTTTCATGTGCAGCACCCGTCATGCAATGCGGGAAAGCTAACAGCGCGCGCGTGCAGCCTCCACTAAGCGAGGGCTAAGCCCCCGCGAAGTGCGAACAAAGACTCGTGCCACAGACTGAAGCTCCCATCCCGCGGAGGTTTCCCATGACACGCGTAGTATCCCGCACCTTCATCGCCACCCTCGCCATCGGCATGACCGTGGTCGCCTTTGCTGGCAACATCGGACCGGGCGACCACCTGGAAATGGCCGCCGTGCTCAAGTCGCCTGTCACCCCGACCCAAGCCGTGAAGATCGCGGAAGCCGGCGGCGGGCGCGCCTACGGCTGCGGCATGGAAGCCACGCACCGCGGCCACTGGTACGAAGTGGATGTATTGCGCGGCAATGCCAGGCTCGAATTGCGCATCGACGCGACAACCGGCAGGGTGCTCGGCAGCAGCCAGGCCCGCGGCGAGGATGCGCGCGGCGCACACGCGCTCGACGGCAGCAAGCTGACATTCGGCGAAGCCATCGCACAGGCCGAGCGCGTCGGCAACGGCCCCGCGCTGGAAGCGAATGCCGCGGGCCATGGCGACAAAGCGCGCGTGGATGTCGACGTCATTCAGGATCATGGCAAGCGCATCGCGCACTACCACGTGTCCATGCACGGAGGCCGGATCGAGACTACGATGTCCGGAACGGATACCTGAGCCGCCGGTGCCCGTGGCAGCCTTGCAAGGTTGGTGAAAGGTGTGGTGAAGCGGCCGCTAAGCGTCTGGTTGCAAAGTACCCCGCATCGCACACCTGCGATGCCTGGCATGAAGTCCGGAATCCTCATGCGACGATTCACAACGGTGCTGTTCATCGGCATCTGCACGTTGGCGCCGCTGGGCACGGCGCTGGCCGGCGGCCCGTTCGGCATCGATCACCGCATCGCCTACGACAACAGCGGCATCTGGGCGCGCAGCAACCAGAAGGCGCTGATGGGCGCGACCATCCTCACGGTCGTGGGCGGTTCGCTTGCGCTCGGCGACCAGGACAAGCTTGGCGACACATTCTGGCGATCGCTGGATTCGATGGCGGTATCGTCGGCGCTTGCGCAGGGCGGCAAGTGGATATTCCAGCGCGAGCGTCCTTCGCAAACCGACAATCCGGACAGGTTTTTCCAGGGCACGCGCTACCAGAGCTTTCCCAGCGGCGAAGTCACCGCGATCGCGGGCGCGGTGACACCGTTCGTGGTCGCCTACGGCCACGACCATCCCGCGGTCTATGCGCTGGAATTGCTGCCGCTCTATGATGCCGTCGCACGGGTCAAGACGCGCGGCCATTGGCAGAGCGATGTGTTGGTCGGTTGGGGCATCGGCACGGCGGTCGGCATCTGGGCCGCGCACCGCGATTCGCCATTGATCCTCGGCTGGTTGCCGGGCGGCTTCCAGGTGGGGTTCATCCACCGCTTCTGATCACCAGGCTGGCTGCCTGGAAGCGACACGGGGATCCGGCGGCAGTGCGCCGGATTGGCTGAGATTTCCGATCGATTGCCGACATGACAGCGAATCGCCACCGTTACAGCGAAATGCGCCGGCGCATCATCCGCAGTGCGCTGATGCCACTGTTCCGGACAAGCGACACGCGCCTGCGCCAAACCAGGGACCTGTCCGGAGCGGCGGTTCGGCGCATCCTCATCTGTCGCCCGAATCACCGGCTGGGCAATTTGCT
>JAGWZT010000002.1 GCA_018971925.1 Lysobacteraceae bacterium
TGCGGCGCTCCACTGCGGAGCGAGGATTTCCGCCAGTGGCAAGCCGGCTTTCACAGGGGTGAACGGCGCGCGCACGTAGAGCTTTTCAAGCGTGACATTCGTGCGCGCGCTGACCGTCACCGCCAGGCGCTGATCCCAGGCGACAGTCCCGGGCACGTGCACGGCGTCGGACAGCCGGCCGACTGTCACCTCTGCGGTACGCATGCCGAGGTTCTGCACCTCGGCGGGCGAGACGCCCACGATGTTTTGCTCCTCGGCGCCGCCCCTCCCTGCGTATTTCGGCACCATCTGCATGCCCATCGGCGACAAGCCCGGACGATCGAAGTGCTGCTGCGGCACCATCGGGTCGTACCAGTACAGGATCTTCCTGCCCGTTGATTGCGGCACTGCGGACTGCGTGCCCGCCGGCGTCGAGCGCTGTGCGATGAAGTAACCGAAGGCACCGGCCACGACCAGCGCGAGCAAGGCGACGGATGCAAGCACGAGACGTTTCATGGCGACACCTCCGGCAGCGCGATCCGCGCTGTCTTGTTGTCCGGAACCAGGTAGGCCAGCTCGGCCCAGGTCTTGCCCCAGGCCGCGAGCACATCGGTGTAGTCGATACGCGTGCGAATCTCGTCGCGCCACGCATCCAGCCACGGTTGCAATGAACCGCCGCCGCGGTACAAGGCCAATGCGGTGCGCGAGCGGTCGCGGAGCAGTGGCAACAATGAATCCTCGAACCGCCGGGCCTGCTGGCCGTACCCCTTCCAGTCGGCGATGGCAGTGGCGACGGCTTCGCGCTGGGTGCGCCGGGCGTCCTCGTGTTCGGCTTTGACCGCATCACGTTCCGCATGCCGGGCGCTGATGTCGCGACCCTGGCGGTTACCCGGAAAGATCGGCAGATCGACGCTGACCTCGACACCCACCATGTTGTCGAGGTGCAGGCGATGCCCGAACACCAGCCCCACCTTCCAGTCCGGACGCTTGCCGGCCTCGGCCAGGGCGAGTGCGGCCTGTGCCTTGTCCTCACGCGCTTTCCAGCCGAGCAGCGGTCCCTGCCGATCGATGTCGGTGAGCAGTTGGGCCGGCGCAACACCCATGGTCGCGAAATCCGGTGGCTCGGCCAGCGTGCGCTGTGCATCGGTGCCGATCCAGCGCCGCAACGCGGCGCGCGCGGCAACAACGTTGGCGGCAGCCGCATCGAGCTTGTTGTCGAGTTCGATCGTGGCGCTCTGCGCGGCCAGTACGTCGGTCGCGCTGCCGGTGCCGCCGGTCAGCCGCGCCTTGGCAAGCGTGACCGCGAGCGCCGCCTGTTCGTGCAGTTCTTCGAGCAGCATGTGTTCGCGTTGCGCGGCCCACAATGAAACCCAGGCTTGTGCCGTGGCACGTTTGGCCGCCAGCCGCACGCTGACGCTGTCCGCATCGGCGAGCTGTGCTTCGGCATCGGCGAGGCCGGTCCGCGCTTCGCGCTTGGCGCGCGAGGGAAAAGCCTGCATCACGCCGATCGTCTGCATGGTCATGGGATCGGCGCCGAGGTTGAACGCCTGCGGCCCGGTCGCGGTCAGGTTCTGGATACCCGCGGTGAGCTCGGGATCGGGCAGTTGCCCGGCGCGCACCGCGTCGTCCTGTGCGGCCTGCGCTCGAAACTGCTGCGCCTGCACCAGCGGTGCACGGGCCGCGGCAATCCGGGTGGCACTGTTCAGGTCAAGCGCGCCGTCGCTGCTTGCGGCATGCAGCGGCAACGATGCAATGAATCCGCACAACGACGCGGCCAGGAAACGCGACACGCGCACGCGTCGCCGAAAAGATGGGGAATACATAAGACCTCCACACACGATCAGGCGTGGCCACCGACGTGGCCACCGGTAATAAACGTGGAGAGGTCTAGATCAGCAGGACGCGGAAACGCAGGGTAGGCGGAAGCCCACCTGTTCGTCGCGCGGAAGCCAACTCCTGCTCTGCGCGTGCTTCCGGTAGCGCAACCAGCGTGGGTTGTGCCGGCAACAGGGCGGGAAGCAACAACGGCGGCACCGTGGGCGCGTGCACATCCTGAGTCGCCAATGCCTGATCCGCGCAGTGCACAGGACACAGTGCCGGATCCTGCTTGCCCTGGGCCATCGGCATGCCGTCGCAATGCGCGCTCATCGCCGCGTTGCTCGACGGCACGTCGGCGGTCGAGCAGACATACGACGCCAACGCGACCTGCTGGAACAGCAGCGACAACACCGCCAGCAGCACGAGCCGCAGACGGATACGTCGGGTTTGGCGGATTGCCATCGTCACAGTCTTAGCATACAAAAGATATCCTGGCTCCGCTCGATCTGGCTCAAAGGTGTCTTCCGGTAATTACTCGGAGTGGGTGTGGTCGCGAGTGTTGTTACAACCGCGGAGCGTGGCAGCAGCCTCCCGGCAGGCAAAGCCTTCGCGCGTGATAATCGACGAAAGGTCAACGGGCGATCTTCTCTCCACCGTCGCGATACCCGTTCCGCCGATGCACAGACATTGCTCCGCGATCTCGGCCGGGCCGGGCCGGTGCGCGATGACGATCAGGATCGTCTGGTGCAGACGCCGCTTCAGTGCCGCGAGCACACGCACCTCGGAAGCCGCATCGAGGGCGCCGGTTGCTTCGTCCAGCACGGCGAGGAACGGCTGCCGCAGGATGACCTGCGCAAGCAACAGCCGTTGGAGCTCACCGCCGGAAAGGCGGCAGGACGTACCTTGCAGTTCCGCATCGAGGTCGCCGTGCGTGCCCTGCAACCGCTTGTCGAGGCCCACATCCACCAGCACGCCGTGGAGGCTGGGCTCGGTGGCGCCCGGTGCCGCCCAGTGCAGGCACTCGCGTACGGTGTGCTGCCACGGCCGGACACCCTGGCTGACATAAGCCCCCCTGCGCACGAGCTGCCGGTAAATATCGAAACCGACGGAACGGCCGCCTGCACGCGCCGCAAACGATGCCGGCACGGCCATGCCCGCCAGGACATCCGCGAGACTGCTCTTGCCGGTCCCGGAGTCACCGGCAATCAAGGTCATTTCACCCGGGACCAGCATCAGATCTTCGATGTCGAACTGCAGCGTGGGCAACGTCAAACGCATGAACTCCACATGTATCCGCGGCACTTCCTCCCCGTTGCCTGCCGGTTTGTCCGCCGGCGCCGTTGCCGGGTGCATCGCGGGCAGGTCGGCGAAACGCCGCCAGAGTTCTAGCGCCGGCGCCGCAAGGTGCAGCTGCTGGAAGTTGTACCGGGTCGACGCCAGATACGGCAGCAGGCGGCCGAGCAGCAATCCGACCGCAATCAGCGATGCCTGGTCCATGCCGTGCCAGCGGCCGGCCAGCATGAACACACCTGCCATGCCGATCGCCGCGAGCAGTTCCATGAGCAGCTTTCCGGAGGCCGCCAGTTCGATCTGGCGGCGGTACCCGTACCCCAGCCTCGACGAGGTTGCGCCATAGCCCGCCTTTTCCACGCCCTCGCGTTCGAACGAACGTACGTGGCGCAGGCGGCGCGGAAAATCCTCGCTGAGCCAGAACAACCGGGTCATGTCTTCGACGTACTGCCGACCGATGCGTGCCTGTTCGCGGCCTTGGAAACGCGACGCGATCAGTGCGAGTCCCGCCAGTGCCGGCAGGATCAGCGTCAGCACGGGCGATACCCAGAAAGCGAATGCCAGGCTGACAGCGGTCGTGACGCACACCAACAGCAACTGCAGCGCGGCGCCGACACCTTGGGCAATGAGGTCCACGGTGGAGGTCAGGACGCTGGAAATTTCCGCCGAGGTCGAACCGCTCAGCGCCGCGAGGTCCGCATCGATCAAATGGGCATGCGCCCTCCTTCGCAATCGCACCGCGCAGTCACCCAGAACCCGCCCCGCCAGGTTCGCGACGAACCACCGCAACAACGCATAAGCCGCGATCGAAACCACAAGGATCGCGATCAGCATTCCGCGGCTCGCTGGCAAAACGAGTTCATGGCCACCGAACATCGGCGCGTGACCGGGCTGGATCAGGGGAACCAGCACCACCGCCGCGACGCTTCCGGCCAGCGCCCCGCCCAGCGAAAACAATACGTGGAGGGCAATGCGCGCCGCGTCGGCGCGTTCGAGAATGCCCGCGATGCCGCACAACAGTCCGAACCACCCGCGCCGCGCCGGCGCTTCGGGTGCCGTCGTCGATGCGCCATGCGCGTCAGGCGAGCAGTTGTCGTAACGCATCGACGGAATCATCCGGATGAGGCCCACGCCGCAATGCATGCCCACCCCTGTCGAGCAGCTGCCTCAGGAAACACTCCCAGCCCGGCTGGCTCGATGCGTTGGGCTGGCCCGCCTTGAGCAACCCCGAGAATTCGTGTTCGCGCAGCGGTACCAGCATCTCGTCGTGACGACTGGCCGATCGAGCGGAAACGAACACGGCGCCGATCAATTCCAGCGGGGTCCCTGCGGGACGGCCATGACCTTTTCGCAGGTCGACCTCGAATTTTTCGACGCCGCTGCGGCGCCGGACGACAGGCGCCTGCGAAATCCAGCTACGGGCCACGTCGTCGCCCACGTAACGCAACGCGTCGGCCCTCAAATGCAGGTAGTTGGGAACACCCACGGCCCGCAGACCCGCGGTCCGAACGAAAACCGCGTCCTCGGACAGCACATCCAGCCCCTGCAGCAGGCAATGCAGGGCCAACGTCGATTTGCCCGAACCACTGTCACCCAGGAGCAGCAGGCCGCGCCCGTCCTGCCCGATACAGGCAGCGTGCAGGGGAACCAAACCGACCCCGCGCGTGGCCAGGACGAAAACCGCAAACTCGATCAACTCATAACGCAAGTGGTAAGCGTGTCGCAGCATGTCCTCTGATGCCATGACCCGCGCGCATCTTCGTGCGGGTTCGATCACCACGCGATTCGAGTCGTCGATGACGGCGAAAACACCGCCCCGCTTCGAAGATATCCGCGGGGCCGGGGGACCGTTCGGGTATCGCCGGGTGTTTCGCGGCGACAAACGCAATTCGATGTGGAAGTCGTTGCCCCCAGCCAAAAGTGTTTGCGGTGGCAGGCCGCCGTAGGCGGCCTCAACGAGACCCATCAGGTCGCGGCTGTCACTTTCGAATCGGAAAATCCCGCCCAGAACCTGTTTCCTGGACAGGAAGGCAGGACGGGCGTCTCCTCGCGGTGTCAACGCCTGCAGATGGCAACCGTCACCGCCACGAATCATCCCGCGGCAATCGGTCGATGGTTCCGGTCCTGGTCGCACGCGTCTGCGCTTCCCGCCGTCGCACGGTTGAAAGTGTGTACACAACAGGGGGCAGAAGGTTGCCCGTCCACGGCAAATGGCGGGCCGACGCTTCAGCCGGGCTGTCTGCCAGCAACCAAATTCGCAGCCGGCAGCACCCACTCTCACGTGGCGCCGAAAGAACCAGGCCACCGCTCGTCAGCCGTACTCGAACGCAAGGCCTCCCCCGATGTTGCAGATTCAGGTTGCCCATTCCTACTTCCTGCGGTACGACCCGAAGCAGTGGGAACGTGGCAAGCCGTATCCCCCGCTCGCCACCATCCAGGTCGCCGCGCTCCTGCGGCGACTGGGGCACAACGTCACCCTGTTCGACGCGATGCTGGCGCAGGGAGTCGACGCCTACGAAGTTTCCCTGCCGCCTGACGAACCGCGCGTGGTTGTCCTTTACGAGGACAATTTCAACTTCCTTACCAAGATGTGCCTGAGCCGCATGCGCGAGGCGGCTTGCCGGATGATCGCGATCGCACGGGCGGGCGGAGCCCGCATAGTCGTCGCCGGCTCGGACGCCTCCGACCACCCGGAAGCCTTTCTCGACGCCGGTGCGGATGTCGTGCTGATCGGCGAAGGCGTTGCGGCGATCGTTCATCTGATGGAACGATTGAACCGGAATCCGGATGTCGATACCCAGCACTGGGTGGCCGGCTTGCCGGGCATCGCGGTACGCGACGGCATGCAACCGCGCATATCCCGCATCGGGGTGTCGCTGCCGGATGCACAACTTGACGGCCGCGCGGCCTGGGACCTGGTCGACGTGGAACCCTACCGGGCGATGTGGCAGGAACGGCACGGATACTTCAGCCTCAACATGACGGCATCGAGAGGCTGCCCGTTCCACTGCAACTGGTGCGCCAAACCCATTTGGGGCAACCATTACCGGCGGCGCGACGCCGACGAAGTGGCCGAGGAAATGGGTCATCTGAAACACGCATTTCACCCCGACCACATCTGGTTTGCCGATGACATCTTCGGGTTCCACGCCAACTGGGTCAGCGCGTTCGCCGAACATCTGCGAAGCAACGACGGGATGGTTCCATTCACCATCCAGACGCGTGCCGACCTGGCGACGGAGCCGATGGCCTCCGCGCTCGAGCGGGCTGGTTGCGTGGAAGCATGGCTCGGCGCGGAGAGCGGCAGCCAGCGGGTGCTGGACCGGATGGAAAAGGGAACGCGCGTCGACAGGCTGGTCGATGCAAGGAAGCGCCTTGGCCGTCACGGCATACGCGTCGGCTTCTTCATCCAGCTCGGCTACCTCGGCGAAGAATTGTCCGACCTGCTGGCCACCCGCGAACTGATTGCGCTCGCCGCGCCCGACGACATCGGCGTAAGCGTCTCCTACCCGCTTCCAGGCACCCGATTTTACGAACAGGTCAAGGCCCAACTCGGCGGCAAAACCCACTGGAGGGACAGTGGTGACCTGGCCATGATGTTTCGGGGCACTTACGACTCCGCGTTCTATCGCCGCGTACGCGATCTGCTGCACGAACAGGTCGCGCTGCAGCAGTCCGGTGCCCCCTCATCGCCGGAACAACGCCGACGATCGCTGGATTCCCTCGCTTTGCAATGGAACACCCTCGTCGCGAGCGAGCGACTCCATCGCAACCACGACGCAACCCCGGTTCCCATCGAGTCCACGGCGTCGCCAAACGATCCGGGGCCATCGCGCCGTGTTACCGCCACTCAAAACCATTGAGGCCACCCTGCGGCGTACCACCGAGGCGCTCGCAGCGGAATTGGCGAGCCCCGGCGGGGCGATGCCGGCCTGGAGCGACTTCGATTGGCGACTGGCATCGGCGGCGGCGGCGGTGCACGGCGTATCTCCGCTGTTGTGCAAGCACTCGGGCTGGATGCATCCGCCCTGGCGCCGTTTCCTCGAATGCCAGCACGAACACGTCGCGATCCGACATCGCAAGATCGAAATGCTGCTTCAGCAGATCGACGACTTGACGCGAGCCAGCGGCTTGGCTGCGGTTCGGCTCAAGGGAGCCGCGCTGCATGCGCTCGGTGCCTATGCACCGGGCGACCGGCCGATGGCCGACATCGACCTGCTGATCCGCGAGGATGACCTCGACCGGGCAACCCGGTTGCTGGAAGGCCTTGGCTACGTCCAATGTTTCGACCACTGGCGGCACCGGGTGCTCAAGCCTGCGACCGGGTCTCCACCCGCGGTGCTGGGCGAGCACCGGGATACGCCGATCAATATCGAACTCCACACGCATATCCGGGAACGGCTGCCGGTTTCCACCGTGGACATCACCGATCGAATCTACCCGCGAGCGCCCCGTCCAGGCCTGAATACCTATCCCTCGATGGGCGCGTTGATGGGCCACCTGTTGCTGCACGCGGCTGGCAACATCTGCGCGCACAGCTTGCGCCTGATGCACCTGCACGACATCGCCTTGCTGGCAATCGGCATGCCGGCGGCGGAGTGGAAATTCCTGTGGAGTGAAGGGACGTGCTGGTGGGCGTGGCCTCCGCTGTCCATGGTGGCACGTTATTACCCCCAGGCCGTTCCGGATGACGTGCTTGCGCGACTCGCCAACAGTTGTCGGCCGTGGCTGCGCATGATTTCGCGGCGACAGACACTCACCCGGGTTTCCTGCTCGGAGGTGTGGCTGCACGCATTCCCGGGACTCGAGTGGGCGCGCAGCCCCACCGAAGCCATGCGGTTCATCGCGAACCGCATCCGCCCCCCGGCCGAAAAAAAACGCGAGCGCGCCGACATGGTGCGCACCCAGTTGTGGCTGCATGATCAGGATTGGGTCACTGCGCCACAGCGCCGGCGGATCCTGACATGGCTGACCCGGCAGGCGCCGCGCATGGACACGATGTATGTCGTGCGCATGGCATTGGAGTCCACGATTCCCAGGGTCGAGGAAAGCCCCGGCAGCACAAGCGCCGCCGAGCTCAGGGCAATCGTCGTCAAGTGACTGCCGCATCCCGCCGTCCAGTACCGCTTCAACCCTGATTTCGCCTTGGCGAGCTGCTGCCACGCGACCTGCCTGTGCGGGGATGCGCTGCAAAACTCGTGCAGCGCCAGCACTGTGCGCCCCCCGCAATTTTCATGGCGGAGCATTGGACCTGATCAGGTCTGCTGTTCCGCCTGCTTGCTACGTTTCCGGAGGACAAAAAGGCTTTGATCGTACGCCTGCCCGCTCGATTTGCAGTCAAGCAGTTCGAATTCGTCGGCGACATGCTTTTCAACATACGCCCGCGGGATAAAAGACTCGCCATAGAACGATTTGTCTTTCGATCCACCACCACTCATGCCACGGCCACTGACAAAGACAAATTCCCCGGCACGGTATCTTTCCCTCAAACCGGCATCTCCGCCGACGGCCGTTGCCAGTGACAGTTGATACCCGGACAGATGATCCTGGTTGGAGTTCAGGCCCGCGCAATAATCGAGAAAACCTTCATCACGGGTCGTAAAGGCCACGATCCCTCCCCGGCTCAAGATGCGGCTGAATTCACGCAGCCACGCAAGAAACGCGTTTTCGGACAGATGGGAAAACACGGAATACGCGGATACGAGATCGACACTGGAATCGTTGAACCCGCAAGGAGGCATTGCCTTGCAGGATGAGAAATTGCCTGATTCGAACAAGGCATTGCAAAGGTCGACAAACCCCTTTTCAACGTCGAGCCCATGAATGTTTTCCTTCGGAACATCACGCATGAAGAATCTTGAAATGCGGCCCCAGCAAGATCCAAAATCCAGTATCACCCAGCCACGTCCGATTTCAAGACCATGCGAAGCAAGTACTGCTTCAACATCTCCGTAGAACCCGTTTGCCTGGGCAAGGGCTTCCTTCCCCGACAAACTTGTCGTATTGCGTTGCAACGCTTCATCCGGAAATCGAGGCAGGATATTGCCGAAGGGCGATACGGTTTTCTCATCGATCAGGCTTTGACAGACCAGTCGATACCAGTCATCACGACCCATTTTTGCGGGCTTCGAGTCCATCTTCATTGCCTTGGCAGGCCCGGGGGCCAGGAACTTCGTATTCAGCGACGGTAGCAACTGTCTTTGCATGTCGAGTGCAACGTGGGGCTGCCGCTCAGACTCGTGATTGACTCGGCAACCTGCGTCGATTGGCATCCAGCCAAGGGTAATCCCAGGCGTGACCGCCGTTCTCGGCGAGGCCGCTTCCGTCCGGGCGACGGTGCACTGGGGGATAGCCTTCGAGCGAGGTGTAATGGGTAACGTAGGACTTGCGGGTAAGTTGCACGTCCTTGATCGCTGTCCCTTCATGGATGAGATTGCCGTGCCAAACCAGAACATCACCTTTCTTCGGCAGAAAAACCTTCGCCGGCGTGTTTGTGTCACGGACGCGTCCCCACAGGTATTCCGCGAATTGCATTGGCGTGCGATTGCTGTCCGGCTCCATCACGACACTGCCGTTGCCCCACTCGAAGTAGCCGGAAACCCGTGGATGATGCGATCCCGGGTAATACGCGAGTGGCCCCGAGTCCGGATGGATATCCTCAAGTGGAATCCAGCTCGCCGCCAATTGTGCGAGCCGGGTCTGACAACGCACGTAGGGGTAGTCGATGTGGGCAGGCTGCTGGCTGCCGCGATAGAACGTCAGCGATTGCAGCACGCACGGCGGCGATCGGAAGACGTGCCGAAGGAAAGTCGCCACGGTCCCGGTGAGGCTCAGCCTACCGGCCGCGCGTGAAATGGCATGGATGCTTTCGAACTTTACTCCGGAAGAATCGAGTTCCTGCCCAGTGAACTCGCCAACGGATTTCCGAATGCCGCGATATTCTGCAACCAGATCGAAATCACGATGATGTTTGCGTAGATATTCGACATCGTCGAGCAGGGCGTCAATCAGCGCCGGATCGACGACCCTCTCGAAGATCACGATGCCCCGCTCATGCCACTCCGTCAATTTGCATTCCAGATCGAAGCCGGCGTCCTCCGACTGGTCCGCGACGTAGCCCCGCACGTCTGCTGAATCAAGGTCAATCCAGGGGCGAGATGTTTCGTACTCCTGCCGGGTTATGACGGACATCGAAATTCTCCCCAGGTTCCTTTTGCTCAAGGAACCTCTGATCCACTTTCCGGAAGCCGGCAATCAACGGGCATTCGTTTTCCTCTTCAAGCGCTCGGCGTCCGCACCATCCAGGGCAAAATGCAGACGCAGGTGTTCTGCATAGACGGCCACGCTTTGCTGCACCTCCGGCGCGAGGTGATAGCGTTGCGACACCAGGTGCTGTACGCGCAGTACCTCCTGCATGTGCTGTCCCGGGTCGCTGCCCAAGGTGACGCCGGAGGAGTGCCTGCGATGCAGGTTCAGCGACTCCGGCACAAAAGCGATGTCGCCCTGTTCGAGTACCGCGAGATAGGCAACCCAGTCCCCGGCTATCCTGAAGCTCGACATGGTATCCAGGTCGCGGGCGATCGCATTCCGCAATGCATCGCAGCGAAACAACACGGCGCTCACGTTGGGGATCGTGTTCTTGACGGCGAGATATTTCCTGCTTTCGTCCGAACCCTTTTCCCGGTAAGCCTGCAACCAATGTTCGGGTGAAACATCATCGGTGTACTCGAGGTAGTTGTCGGCGAGAACATTTCCCGCTTCGTCGATCTGCCGCGACTGGCAATAGGCCAGCACCACGGACCGATCCTTCATGGCGGCAGTCAGGGTTTCAAGAAACACCGTCTCGCACAGGTCGTCGGCCTCGGCGATCCAGATCATGTCGCCGCGCGCGAGTTCGACACCCTTGGCCCATTGCCGCGACACGCAGCCGGAATTGGCTCCGTTGCGCACCAGGCGCAATTGGATGCCGTATTCGACGGAGAGTCTCTCGGTGACATCGACACTGTCGTCGTTCGACGCGTCATCAAGAACGATCAGCTCGAAGAACGGCGCCGTCTGCCGGACGATGGAGCCGATACGGTCGTGCAGGCGGTGCGCATAGTTGTAGTTGGGGACTATCACGGACACCTTGGGGAACGGGCACCCCAGCAAATCCAGCAGGCCGAAAAGGTATTTGCGGAAATCGTATTCCGCATTGATTACTGCACGGCCGAGCGCGCCCATTGCGCTCGCACGCGTCCCGTCACCCAACAATCCGAGCACCGCATCGGCGAACACCTGCGGATCGAATCCGGGCACGAGGATGCCGGTGCCGCGTTCCAGCAAATCGGCGAAACCGCCGGCACCGGCAAAGCCGATCACCGGTACTTCGACCTGCAGCGCTTCCATCACCACCGACGGGAACGGATCCTCGCGCGAGGTCAGGGCATAGATGTCAGCGCCGGCGTAGTAAAGATCGGTATCCGGGTCGATGCCGGGAAAGTGGAAGCGCCCCTCCAACCCGGCGGTTCGCACGGATTCGTGGACGTCCGCTTCCAGCGCCGCGTCGAAGTGTCCGACCCACAGGAAATGCACGTCATCGCGCGCGCGCATCACGCATTTGCCGATCTCGACGAACAGGTCGATGCCCTTGCGGAGATCGGCGTAACCGACGCCCAGAACGACCCTTGCCGCCGGGGGGATGCCCAAAACCTGGCGCAACCGGCGCCGTGCCTTGGCCCTTTCCCCCGAAGACGCAAACCGGTTCGATTTGTAGAGGCCCTGGGTGCGAACTTCCGTCCTGACCGAGCCCAAATCCATGCATCCGTCGAACCTGTTCCGGACGCTCCGGGAGGGAAACACCATGCAATCGACACTCGCCACGAGCGCCTTGGCGTGTCCGAGGAGTCCAAAATCGCGGATCACACCGGGTAGTTCGTGGACCAGGCCAATGACCTGGAACCCGGTGTCCTTGAGTACCTTGGCGAAAAGCCCGGATGCCGTGGTGTTGGCGATGGCGTGGCGGGCACCTCCGGCGTAGAGCTTGCGCACGAGATGCTGCGCTGTCTTGCCAAGCGGGTCGATGCCGGCGAGGTCGTGAACCGTGGCCCAGCGGGCAAACTCGTCGCGCAAACGCCCTTCGCCCAGCAACACCACGTCCACCTTGAATTTGAACCACTCGCTGTATCTGCGCGCCATGTTGAGTGCGAGGTACTGCGCACCGTGAGGATGCGCGTCGTGCGATACGACCACCAGCCGCCGCACCGATGTCCGAATTTCCTCGCGCCTGCCTTCGAGCAATGCCTTCCGGGTCTGGTCGAGGAAGGCATAGCCGTAGCGACGATCGGGTTCCAGATAGGCGCCCTCTCCCCACTCGTTCCATGCATTCAGGAACACGATGCGCTCTCCGGCCACGGGGTGTTTGCGGGCGTAGTCGATGGCCAATCCCAGCCACTCGCGATAGCGCTCCGGCGTGGCATTGATGAAGCTGTAACCGGCACCGGGCTTGCGGGCCTCGTTGTCCCAGGAAGGGAACACCCCCCGGAACATGGCGTAGTTGGGCACCGCGGTTTTCCTGGCCTGCCCGACGATGTCGGCATAGTCGATCACGTTGCCTTGATACGCCGGATTGACGATGTGCAGACGCTGATTGACAGGGTTCAGGCCGGCTCCGAGTTTGTGTGGCGGGAATTCGATGGCGGCATCGAAGCCGTGCGAACGCGGGTCTTCCAGATCGAATTGCACCATGGCGATGAACAATTCGCCGATGCCGGCCCTTCGACAATGCCCGCGCCAGCGTTTCAGCGTTGCCGCTGCATCGGGCAGCAGCGATGGCCGGTACACCACGACCAGTGGGCGGCTATCGACGCGGATGTAACGCGGATCCCGCAGCATGGACCCGAGCGACGCGATGAACGCGAGGTCGTCTTCGGGCGAATGTTCCTGCCGGATCAGGATATCGTTCTCGAGACCGTCCCAGCGGCGCGTCCAGTTCTCGTTGGCCCAACATACGCAGAATGGAAAGTCGATGTCCGGATCATCGAGAAACTGTTGCAACGGACGTTCCAGCAACTGCCTGCCATTGAACCAATAATGATGAAAGCAAAACCCTTTCAACCCGTAGTGCCGCGCGAGTTCGACCTGGCGGCGCATGACGTCCACGACGCGCAGGTCGTAGTACCCGAGTTCCCCGGGCAATCGCGGCTGATAATGCCCGACGAATTGCGGCACGGCCTTGGAAACATTGGTCCATTCGGTGAAGCCGCGCCCCCACCACGCGTCGTTTTCCGGGATCGGGTGGAACTGGGGCAGATAGAAAGCGATGGCGCGAACATCGATCTTCGAACAATCAGCCGGCTCGTCATCCATCCCGACAAATTCGAGGCCATGTGTCCCCGTTGCCGCGTTGAACATGCCCTGGAATACGGTCTCCCGGGCCGTACCGTTCCTGATCGGGTCAACCGCCGTACCGTTCACTTTCCAGCCGTTCATCGCGGTCAATGACTGTCCATCGCCAACGGCGTTTCGCGGCGCATCCCCCGCCCAGATGGTTCTGTCGGAACGATCCGATATCTTCGTGACAGCCCCCGCAACCGCAGCGTGAACGACATCAGGGCTGCCCGCCGCGTGCTGCGGGGATTTCGCTTCGAAGGGTCCATCGTTCCAGGAACCCGTTTCTCCGGAAGCGGGAGCCACCGGCCTCATCAATGGCGGTGGATGTCGCAGGAAGTGAACGCCAAGCCAGCGTACGGGCGCGGTCAGTTTCCAGCTCGTCGACGCGGTAAATGCCGCGATCGCGGCGTTGCTGCCCGCCAAGGACGATCGCAACCGTTCCATGTCGAACCAAAGCACCTTGTCGATGGCGTCCAGCCTCTCGTCATGATCGTGTTGTTTGGCATGGGTGACATCGAGTTTCCGCGAGACATCATCGATCCTTTCCGCCAAGCGATCACCCGCTGCCTGCTCCAACCACCGTGTCATCCCACTCAACTGAGCGTGCTGGCGCTGGATCCTGGCGTCCACGGCAAGCATGTTCTCCTGCTGCCGCTCGAAGCGTGCCGCGATCTCGCCGGACAGCGCAGCTATTTCATCCTGCAACTGCCCAAGGCGTGCATCCAACTTTTCCTGCAACGTCGGTGCGATGCCACCGACAACCGTGGTTCCCTGTGTCTGCTCCGCCAAACGCGCTTCCGCCATCTGCGCCCGCTCTTCGGCGCCCCATCGCTCTGCAAGCAAGCGATCGACGTGCGCGGCATAAAGTCTTGCGGTCTCATGAAACGAACCAAGCTGGTTTGATATCGCGCTCCATTTTTCCTCGCCCGATGCAATCCGGAGGCAGGCCTGATAGAGCGTCGCGGTGAGGCATGGCATGCCCGGAGCTGTGCCACCCGTTTCCGGCGGCGGCTCGCGGTGGTGCCGGCGATCAGGGTCGAGAAAGGCATCAATGGCGTTTGAAACTGCGCCATCCGGCGCGACCGGCCAGCGCAAATGCAATTCACGGGCGACACGCGACATGCTGCCGCGCCAGTCCGAAAGCAGTTGATCATAGGTAACCATGGCTCTGCGCCGCCCCTCGGACGCAGCCACGGCTTCAAGGAGATACTGAACCCACATCAGGTACAGCGACGCGTGCGGCCAATCGTTCCGCCGATGCAGCGAAGCGACCACCTCCCTCGGATCGCGCACGACGAAAAGGCAATCGACACCAACCCCCACTCTCTCGAACGCCTTGATCCACAAGGATGCGGTGAGGCACATTCGCGGATCCTTGATGGCACACAACCGGGAGGTCGTGAAATCATGCTCGATCAGTTTGCCGATGCGTTGCAAGGCCGCTTTTGCCGGGGCCGAGCCGGTCCACCCGTCCGGCATGCTTCGCATGTCGTACCACGTGCGCCCAAGACCGCGCAGGAGTTCATCGTTGATCCGTACGGCTTCCGCATGTTCCCAGAAGCCTTCCGGGTTGTCGGGACCGGGAGGAACAAGCTCGTTGCCAAGCGCCGCACCCAGCAGGTTGATGACTCGCGCCGCGCCGGATGTGCCACTCCGATGCATGCCGAGAATCAGCAATGCGCGATTCGAAGGGCGTCGCGAGCGGTCCATCAGGCCGCCTCCCGGTTGACGACCCGGATTGCCGGCTTGATGTCGAGATCCATCGTGGTCGTCGCCAGCCTGCCCGGTTCGTGGATCACCTTGAACATCGCGCCGTCGATCCAGCGGTCCAGGTAAACGTTTTCCTCACCGAAGCTGCCCTGGACACCTGCGTTGAGAAAATAGGCTCCGGATGCAAACAGGCAGGGAAACAGGAACCGCACCTCCAGTTCGGAGCCGGCTTCCACGTCCGGCAGGCTTTCCCCGCGCCATGAAGTAATGCAGCCGGCCAGCTCCAGCCCGGTGACGGTCCTGATCAACATGCCGCATCGCACGTTGCTGGCCGTCCACTCGAAGCGCACGCGGTAGGCATAGACGTACTCACATTGGGGTTGGAGGATGTTGACGCGCCGGCCATCCAGCGTTTCGATGTGCGGATCGAAAATGGAAGCGCCGCTGCTGTCGTAGCGGAACGTGCTTTTCGGGATCAGGCCCTCCTCGAAGGAGGACGCGTCCCACCGTTTCCCGGAGCCGTTGTCTGCGGCTCCCGCCGCAATCGGCGCCGGGGGTCCGGTCCCTGCTTCCAACGCGTCCGTTTCCTTTCCGGCCTTGATGTGTTCACGGATCGACTCATGCTTGTCGACAGGCGAATACAACAACTTCTGATACCGCGAAACGACGTGTTTCGGGCTGCCCTCAGTCAGCAACTCCCCGCGGTCCAGCAGCAACGCGCGATTGCAGAGTTCGATCACCGTGCCCGCGGCGTGCGAAACGAACAGCACCGTGGCACCGCTGGCGCGAATCTGGTCGATCCGGGCGAAGCATTTCCGCTGAAAGGCCTCGTCCCCGACCGAAAGCGCCTCGTCCAGCACCAGGACATCGGGCGACACGTTGATGGCGACCGCAAAGGCCAACCGCACATACATGCCACTGGAATAAGTCTTGACGGGCTGGTCGATGAACTCGCCGATCTCGGCGAAGTCGAGGATGGCGTCGAAGCGGGCCTTCAACTCCTGCTCCGACAACCCGTACAGCAGGCCACTGAGACGGACGTTTTCCCTGCCGGTGAACTCGGGATTGAAACCGGCGCCCAGCTCCAGCAATGCCGCGACGCGGCCGTTCACGGCCACCGTTCCGAGCGTGGGGGTCAGCGTTCCGCAGATCATCTGCAGCAACGTCGATTTGCCCGACCCGTTGCGTCCCACGATGCCCACGGTCTCGCCTTTGCGCACGTTGAAACTGACGTCGTGCAACGCCCAAAACTCGCTGAACCAGGCACGCGCAGGCCAATGCAGTCCCCGTTGCACGCGCGGCAGGATCATCTGCTTGAGCCGATCGACGGGCCGCGCGTAGATTTCGTAGCGCTTGGACAACCCTTCGACGCGGATGCTGAAATCGTCAGACGACATCGGCGAAACCCTTGCGCGTCTGTTCGAACCAGGCGAATGCCAGCCACGCAAAGAGTCCTGACGCCAAAACGTAGACACCCAGTTGGCCCCAGGCGGGTGGCTGGCCCCAGATCAACACGTTCTGCGACGCTTCCACGATGATGGTGAGGGGATTGAGATACAGCCATTCCCGGTACGGGATTGGAATCAAGGTCCTCGGGTAAAGAATCGGTGCCAGAAACATCAACGTCATGGTGACAATGCCGGTCACCTGCCTGAGATCACGCAGGTACACACCCAGCGACGCCAGCAGCCAGACGATGCCGGCGACGAACGGCAGGAAGCACGCGACCACGATCGGGAAAAAGATCACCGTCCAGGGAAGCTGGCCCATGAAGAATGGCGAGATCACCAACAGCACGATCGTGGATACGCACAGATGAAACACTCCGGAGCCAACCGTGCTCCAAGTCAGTGTCTCGAGCGGGAACACCACGCGTTTGACGAAACTGGTGTTTTCGATGATGAGCGTGGTGGCGCGATTGGCGCACTCGGAGAAGAACGAGCTGATGTTCAGGCCGGCGAACAACACCATGGCGTACTGGAAAGGACTGGTCGTCTGCTCGTTCCAGCGCGACCTGAAGATCACCCCGAACACGAAGGTGTAGACGACCAGCATCAGCAACGGATTGAAGAACGACCAGAACAGACCGGCGAACGAACCACGATAACGGCCTGTCACGTCGCGCTTGGCCATCTGCACCACCAGGGCAAAATGGCGCGTCAGTGCCTGGTAGGGCGAAAGCGGGTCGATCAGGCTGTAGGCGGACGTCGTCATCGCTGGTGTGTGCTCCCCGCCATGCAGCTTTGGTTGCATCGCAACTCGCGTTGCCGCGCGCCGACGGTCCCTACCCGGGCGGGGCCGTTCCCGACTCCGGTCCGCATGCATCCCGATGTGCCACCGGTGGGCGGCCCTCACTGCTCTCCCACACGTCGTAGGCGCCGCACGCAAGCGGCTGCCACCGGTG
The DNA here is from genome assembly GCA_018971925.1 of Lysobacteraceae bacterium. GTDB lineage: Bacteria > Pseudomonadota > Gammaproteobacteria > Xanthomonadales > Rhodanobacteraceae > 66-474. The sequence goes on from JAGWZT010000002.1 coordinate 17,573, forward strand.
GCGTTCCAGCACGCCTTCGATTTCCAGGCGCCAGGGCGCCGAGTGCGTGAGCACCACCGTCGTCAATCGGTATCGCCGCAAGGCGTCGGCAAACAGCGCTGCCGAGTCGGCCGACCGGTCTTCCCCCGCGACATACCGCATCAGGGCCCGCCGCCTTGCGGCTTCCGGCGGAGCAAAACTTTGGACCAGGTAGGCCATGCCCGTGCCGACGAGTTGCGGATGAACGACGAATGTCGGCAGCCAGAAAGCGACGAGCTCCGGAGCGAGCACGACGCCGTTCTCCGGAATGGCTTTTGCCACCTGCATGGCCACCGGGTATTCCACCGAATAGACCTTGAGGCCAGGCATGCCGAGCGTCGCCGAATTGCCGGCACGCAAGGTTCCGAATCGCCATCCGAACGTGATGGCGAGCCCTGCCAGGATCACGCAGGCGGACGCAGCCAGCGCTTTCGGCGTGATGCGCAGCGTGCGCACGACCACACCATCGAACACCACCGCGAGAAAGAACGGCAACGGCAACGCCCAGGTCAGTCGCCAATACGTGTAAACGCCGACCAAATGATCGGCCACGAAGCGGCAGGTGTAGGGATTCAGCACCGCGAGCAGGAAGAAAAAAGCGCCGGCGGAGAACCAGCGCGCGCGGACCGGGTCGCGCACGAATGCCCACGCGGCAAGCAGCGCCACCAGCAGCAACCGGGTGCTCCACCAGCCCCAGGTAGCGTCGAGCATGTGCGGCACAGCGGGCATCGGGTTGTAACTGACAAAACCGTGGCCTCCATGCGTAGCGGACGTCATGATCCACGCGGCGGCAAACACGTATACCGACGCGGGGATACCCAGCGCGAACCGGCGACTGCCCGTGGCATCTGCGGACCAGCCTCCCGCCAGGCCCAGGGCCGCGGCGGCGGGCGCCACGAACAGGGCGGTCGCGGCGGTTCCAAGCGCTGCAACCTGCGCGGCAAACAACAACAACCAACAGCGCACCCCGCCATCGCGGGCGAACGACCACGCGGATCCGGCGATCACGGGGACCATGCAGGTCACCATGATCGCCTTGCCCTGGAACAGGCGCACGAACGCAAAATTGCCGTAGGCGCGGTGCGCCTCGCCGAGTGCCAGCACGCACAGGAACACGCTCACCAGCACCACGTGCCAGCGCGCCGGCACGATCCGCCGCAACAGATAGACCCACGCCAGCACGCCGAATGCGGCAAACAGCGGTGGCAAAACCAGGTAGGCAACGACGTGGTGATCAAGGCCGGTGATCCGCGCCAGCGCACCGATCAGGACGTCGTAGCTGGTCAACCGGTAAAACGGCGCCAGTATGGGAGCATCGGACAATCGGTAGAGGGTGTCGTGCAGCAAGACCGGTTGTTGCGGAAACCGCAGCAACGTTGCCGGGATACTCAAGTGCAGGGCATCGTCGGGGTCCGGCCGGCTCACGAACAGGGTGACGCCAACCGCCGCCGCAGCGACGAGGGCAACGATCCATCGAGCCCGCTTCCATGCAACCGGATTCGATGAATCGTTTCGCCAGTCCGTCTCGCCCGAAGCGATGTGCGACGTGTTGCGCAGGCTCCCTGTCCACGCCCAGCAGGTTGCCAGCAACGCACCCCACCAGAACAACGGGTAAGGCATGCCTGCCGAGAGCAATCCCACCCACAGCAGCGCGAGGGCGAGCACGGCGAGCGGCTTCGCGCGGATGCTGCTTGGGGAGACCATCAGGGTATCGGCCGGACCAACTGCCCCGCTGCCGGTCGCGGCGGCAACGGAGCGCCTGGCCGGGTCGGGCAGATGAAACCACCCGACCGTCGCCGCGATCGCGATCAGCGCCACCAGGGGCAACCCCTGCAGCAAGGTCACGAAGCTGGAACGCGTCGCCGTGATCAGGTGAACGTACATCGTCCAGATCGCGTACGGCACCACCGCCGCTGGCACGACTCGATCCAGGACACCATTCGGTTCAGATCGCATGCGATCCTTCTGTGCGGGAAACGCGCAGCGAAATCGCTGCTTCGACGCCGAGCCGCTCCGGACCCCCCACGCCGGGCACGCACAACCTTCCTGCGAGTCACTGGGCCTGCTTCGGTTTGTGCCTTGCCGCGCCAATCCGGTTGCATCGGGTCCATTGAAACCTGCGACATGGTGCGGTCGCATGTCGCTAAACCGGCATGCCTGCGTTCACGCCGTGGTGTTTCCGGCAACGGGGAACGGGGAATTGCGAGCCCGCTTACTTCGTTCCCACCGAGACGGTGAGGCTTTGCAGGAAATGGAAATCCCCACGGCGGAGCGCGTAGCGTTCGTCGTCCGGCGAGCACAAACGCGTCAGCTCCTCGAAGTCTTCCGCAGCCATGTACTTGCGCAGGCGTTCGCCCCAGGTGCCGCGGAAGATGCATTCCAGCAGATAGCGTTCATCGGCTTCGGCGAGTGGCTGGGTGCGCTCGATCATCTGCGTGCGCACCCGCACGTCATGCAACCCAGTCCGGTGCAACCAGCCCGCAAGCGAACGTACAGCGGTGAACTCATGCTCGCTGCCGCCGTAGCGTTCCCGGTAGTACACGCGTACCGCGTCGTTCACGCACTTTTCGAGGCGGGCATCCCACGCGAAGTACATGTCCGGCACCAGCGAGCTCTGGCCCACCACGATGCGCCCGCCCGGCCGCAGCAGGTTCGACAGAACCCGCACGCCGGCGGCCGGGTCGCGCAGGTGGTTGAGGGCATTGACGGCCCACACCAGATCGAACGCACCATCCACGAACGGAGGGCGCAGCATGTCGCCCTGCACGGTCGAAGCGCGTGCCGGCGCGGTGCCGCGCGCGGCCCGGACATGCGCGGTGGCCAGGTCCATTCCAACCACCATTCCGTGGCCATGCATCGATTCGTGGAACCAGCGGACCGACTCGCCTGTGCCGCAGCCGGCGTCGAGCACGCACGAGCCCGCCGGCATCGACAACGCGTCGATCGCTTCACGCAATTCTGGCCGTGCGAACGCATTGAACAGCCGGAGCTTCTCCGTGTAGTCGCGTTGCGGCGTATCGCCAAGCAAGCCGGTCACCGCTGGTGTCCTTCCGCTCACCATTCGCCATGCCCGATAGTCGAAGTTTTCACCGCCACGTCGAGGATCGCCGCCGCGACACGGGGCTCCAGCTCGTTCGTGATCCGGGTCCTCATGTGATCACTCCCATCGCCCGTGCCGCACATCCCGCCGCCGTTCTCCAGATCGCCTTTCTGAAAGGCGTGATGCGAACGGCTCGCGCCAATGTCGCGAACGCGGCCCCGTGCGATCCCTCCCGCGACAGCGACGCCGCCTGTCGCGCCAGTTGCACCGCGCACTGGTGCAGGCACAGCACCCGCAGTTTTCGGTTCGTTGCCGCGGCCGCCGCCTTGCGGAACGAATGTTCCTGATCGGCGTAAAGATCCGCGTCACGCAGGTTCGAGGTGGCCCTTCCTGCGTGCTCGCGAATCAGCGTCAGGATTTCGGGCAGTGCGCAGGCCTCGCTGCGCGCGGCGAGCCGCAGAGCGAAATCGTAGTCGGAGAGGAACGGGATCGACGCGTCGAACCCTCCGATCTCCTCGATCAGCGAGCGCTGCGCGAGCATGGTCTGGACAGGTGTCGAGATCTTGAACCGAAGCACGGACTCGAGGATGTACCCGGAAACCGGCTGAGGCAGAAGATTCGATCGCTCCGGCAGCGGTGCTCCCTCCGTGTCGATCAGCGAGTATCCCGTGTAGCTCCACCGGCATGCCGGTTGCACGGCGAGCCGCCGCAGTTGCAGTTCCAGTTTTCTGGGCAGCCACAAGTCGTCCGAATCAAGGAATGCCACCCACTTGCCGCACGCGAGCCTGAGGCCGGAACTGCGGGCCGAAGTGATGCCGCGGTGTTCGAGCCGGAGCGGCCGCACGCGTGGATCATCGATCGCTTCGAGATATTCTCGCGTGTCGTCGGTGGAACCGTCGTCGACGACGATGAGCTCCCAGTCGCTGAAGGTCTGTCCGATCACCGATGCGACGGCCTCGCGCAGAAGCGGCAGACGTCCGTAGGTCGGCAGGATGACCGACACGATCGGTGGACTTGGCGTCAGGAGCTCGTTCATGGCTTCCGTCGCCGATGACCCGAGTGGTTTCGCTTGCGCCTCGTGCCCCGCGCAAGCAACCCTCCGGTCAGCGAAACATGCCCGCGCGACGCCGAAAACATGCGCGGTCGATGGCCGGGGCAGAAGAGACCCGCAGGACATGACGCGGCGATGCGCGCGCTGCATGGTTGGTTGGCTCTGGCATGCCTGGACACCATGGGGGTCATCGCACTAAGCATCCGCGAGCGGCATGCCCTGCCGGCGGCGGAAAGCCTGGTGAAAGCCCGCGGTGTGATGCAACTGCGGGCCTTCCGCCAAATCCTGTTCGGAAACCACCCGGCAAAGGAAAAAGACGTGTGAACCGATCTCCCGGCTATCCACGATGGTCAACTCACGGACGCGCAGTGCCGCGGCCACCGCGGGAATCCCGAATGTCTGCGATGGTCGAGCCGGAAATGGAAGCGCAGCCCAATCATGGAGCGGCTGCCTGTGATGCTCGGCAAGTTTGTAGACGATCGCCTTCATGGTCGCCGGCATGCCGGACAGGGCGACTTGGCGCACTGTGCGCATGACCGGCACCGAAACATTGGTGCTCCGCAGCGCCAGCGAAAAAAGTCCGCCCTGCTCCAGTGGACCGATCAGATCCATCGGAAAGATATTCGAGTGGCCAGGCGCGGCGACCGAGACGAGGACAACCGGCCGCGGACAGAGGTACGCGATCATCAGTTGCTGTACCGCATCGAAGTCCATGAGCGAGGGGTGTGGCGAGCGGCGCATGGCGCGGTTCTGGAGCCACGCGTTCCAGGAACGCCGCGGCCAGCCGAGACAATGGTGTTCGCCGGCCGCGATGCGGTAAAAGGCGACGGGTGTCCCCCCGGTCACGACCGAATCGGTTCGCACCAGCCTCAAGACCCCGAGGAGAGTTCCCGTTGCGTTGTCGCGGTATTCGAGCACGGCGCGTTGGCCGGCATCGAAACCGGTCGCGATTGTCAGAGGCTTGAGCGAAGCCACAGTGTGGGCCGCCGTGACGTCCCTTGATTTGCCGTCATCCGAACGCAAGCTGGCGGCAACCACCTGCTGCGGTGATGGGATCGCAACCGGCGACCATTGCGGCAGCGCACGAACGAAAGGCCTCAACCAGTCCTTCCACATCGGGGCACCCTCAGACCCGCCGGAACAGCAGGAACATGTAAAGCTGCGTAGCCAATCCGAAACCGCGTGGCGCGAGGCGTTCAAGCCGGAAATGCGGCTTCGCCGCGCGCACGACGACGCGTGGCGCGAAACGATGGATGTGGCTTTCACCCGGGCTGGGGTAGTGGCCGCTTCCCACGAGATTCATGAGGTTCGCGCGCCACCAGCCATGGCGTGCATCACCGAGGTAAAAGGGGCTCAACATGCTGGCCAGCACAAAACCGCCCGGATCGACCACACGCGAAAACCCTTCGAACAGCGATGCGTGATCTTCGAAGTGGTTGAGCACCGCAAAGTTCGCCGTGAGCGCCTGCACCTTGCGGATCACGGGTCGTGAAAGAATGATGACGGCGTTGCGTTCGATTTCGTCGTGACAGTATTGCGCCAGATGCGCGCGCATCGCTTCCGAAGGCTCATAGACGAAAGTCCGATGCCCTCTTGCCGCATAAACCTTTGCATCGATGCCGGTTCCCGCTCCGAAATCAAGCACGTCCGCCCCCGCAGGCAACAGGTCCAGCGCCATTTTCTGAAACCCGTCGCGTACCCGCCGATCCCGCTGCGAGGTCAGCATGAATTCGTGGTACTGCTCTCCGGTGTGCACGCGACGTCTGCCTTTCGAGAACCCATTCCTTTCAAACCCGGGTTACCGTTATTGCCTGTTTGGAAAAGAAAGGTTGCGCGGGAGATGGGCATGCATCCGGTCCCGCGACGCCCGAAGGGTGGCGAATGTGCGTGGCCTTTCATCCGCGGACTCCGGCCAGGCGCAGATAGATCGCCTCGAAGGTGCGGGCGGTGCAATCCGCGTCTTCAGACAATGCCCTGCACTGCGCCGCGCGCGCGATGCGAAGCCTGGAGTCCTCGTCCGCGAGCAGCGTGTGGATGGCGTCGGCGAGCCGCTCCGGGTTGGCGACCGGTACGGCCAGAGCCGCCGAGGGGGCCCATTCGACGATGTGGCCCACAGCCGTGCCGACGGTGGGCACGCCCGCCACTGCCGCTTCGAGCAGGACGAACGGGCCGGCCTCGTGTCGCGACGACACCACCAGCAGATCGGCGGACTCGACCAGCGGACGCAGTTCGCGCTGTGTCCTGAAGCCGAGGAAGCGCACGCGCGCATCCAGACCGAGTTGGCGTACGAGTTCCATCATCTCGCCCTGCAACGTATCGGTACCGACGATGTCCATCTCGAAATCAACGCCGACTTTCGCAAGCCGCGCCAGCGCGTGCAGCAAGGTCGACTGGTCCTTGACGCGGTTCAGGCTGGCGACATGGATCAAGCGCGCGGGACCGCCCGAGCGGCGGTGCGGCGGGAGCGCCGGCCACCTGTGCAGGTCGACGCCGAGCGACACGCGGCTGGCCTCGACACCGAGCACCCCCAGCAAATCGACGACCGGCGTGCTGGTCGCGGTGACGGCGTCGGCACCCCGCAAGGCGATCCGCTCACACAACCGACCCTTCCAGGTCAGGCGCCCGCCGTAACCGATGTCGCGCAACGCGAGCAGCTCGCCGCCGGTTACGTGCACCAGGCTGGGCAGCCGCAGCAGTTTCGCCGCAACGACCGCAATCAGGCCACAAGGACCGGAAAAGATTGCGTGCACCAGATCGAAAGGTGCGCGGCGATGTTCCGCGCGAATCGCCGCGACACCACGAACGCGGGTCCAGCCGTCGCCGATGTTGTGGATGGCGGCACCGGCCAGCCGCCAGCTCGCCGCGGTCCGTTCCTGCCGCAATGCGAAGACGTGGACTTCATGCACCCGCGACAAGCGCTCGATCAGGCCCAGCAACGCCGGGATCACACGAAACTCGCCGCTGCGATCGACGCCGCCAGGCACCACCAGTGCAAGCTTCACGCGACCCTCCGCAACCGGCCGCCGAGGATCTGCAAGTAGGCGCTCGCCCACAGCCGCCCCACGGCTTCGAATGAAAGCGCGGCGTCGAAATGTGCGCGCACCTGCTCCGGCGGTGTGCGGCCGGCCGCTGCGGCAATGAGTGCGTCGGCAAGACGCGCGGCGTCGCCGCATGGCCACAGACGACCGATGCGCCCGTTGCCGGTGAGCGTGCGGAACGCAGGGATGTCCGTCAGTACCGGCGTGACACCGCAGGCGATCGCTTCCAGCGCGGCGTAACCGCTGCCTTCGAACCGGCTGCCCGACACGAACAGGTCGGCGGCGCGCAGCAATGATTCGACGTGCGTGTGCGGTACCTTGCCCAGCAGGTGTACTCGCCCCGCCAGTCGCGGGTCGTCGGCGATCCGCGCGCGCACTTCCGCAAGCATCGGCGCCGCACCGAACGCACACCACAACCGCAAATCCGGTAGACACCCGGCAGCGATCGCAACGCCGTCGAGCACGGCCATCGGATCTTTGCCCTGGTTCAGGCGTCCCACCCACAACACGCAAGGGGCGCCGTACAACCCCGTTTCGTCGCGTGCGGATGCACGATCGCCAGGGCTGAACCGACTGCTGGATTCAGGAATCGCGAACAACCGCGTCGAAGGGCCGAACAGGCCGGCGGCGACGAATGGCTGCGCCTGGTCGAGCGATGTGAAAGCAACGCCGGAAGCCATCGCAAAACGGCGGCGCTGGCGCGGCCGCCGCCACCAGCGCGGCAGGCGGTCGGCATGATCCTGGAAGAGGATCGGCACTGTCGGCGACAGACGTCCGGCGATCGCCGCCGCGTCTTCGACGAAGCCGAGTCCGTGCGCGTGCAATACGTCGACCCCCATTCCGGTCAACGCTTCGGCGAAACAGCGGCCACGGCCCTGCGCGGTTCGCGTTCCGCTGGTGTCGATGAAGCGATAGTCGACGCCGCTGCGGATCATGTGCCCGGTACGCGATGCCGCCTGCAGCACCGACACCTCGATGCCGGCGCCCACCGCCATTTCGGCGATGTCCGCCAGCGACGGCCAGCGTTCGAGCAGCGATTCGATGTCCGTCTCGACGGGTGCGGGCAGGAAATTGAGCTGTGCCACGCGCATGGGCACCACCTACAACCCGGAAACCTGCGGCATGCGCAAGCGCACGATCCGGTTGGCCAGACCCAATTCCCATGGCCGGTCGTACTTGCGAAAGCGGTAGCGCCAGGTCGCCATCGCGCTCAAGCCGCGCTTCGCCCAAGGCGATGCGTGCATGTCCTGCACGGTGGGGAACCGGCAACGCAGCACCGTGACGAAATCGTGGATGCGGCGGCGCAAGGTGTCGGTCAACCATGGCGCGTCGGCGTGACACGCGTACGCGACCCACTGTGGTTGCGCCCATTCATCCGGCGTGGTTGGAAAAACCACGGGCTCGCCGTGCACGTCGAACAGCGGCGGTGCACGGCCCTTGCCGCGGTCTTTCTGGTGCAAACTGCTTTCCGGAAGTGGCGTGTAGATGTACACGATGATTTCGCAATCGGGATTGATCCGCTTCAGGTCGCGGATGAATTCGAACGTGCGCTCGGTTTGCGCTTCGGTATCTTCCGGAGGCGCGACCATGAAGGACAGCTCCGGGATCACACCCATGCGCCTGCACAATTCGGCCACCGCCAGCGCCTGATCCGGCCGCGTGCCCTTGCGGATCGCCTTCAACATCCGGCTATCCGGCGATTCCGCACCCATGAACGCCATCCGCAACCGGCTCTTCTTTACCAGCTTCCACGCGCGTTCCGACAGGTTCAACAACGCATCGGTGCGCGCGAAACACCACCAAGGCATCTCGAACCGCGCCATGACCTCCAGCAGCGGGATCATGTCGTCCTCGCGATCGAAGAAATTGTGGTCGAAGTACTGGACCGAATCGGCACCCAGCGTGTGTTTCAGGTATTCCAGTTCCTGTTCGAAGCGCGCCAGCGGCGGCAGTGCGGTCGCTCCGCCAAACATCGCGGCCACACCACAGAAGGTGCAGCGGAAGCGGCAGCCGAGCGCGGCCTGGTGCGCGACCGTGCGTGAACCAAGATAGGTGCGCGCGAAGTAACGGCGAGGATCGCCGAGCTTGTCGTAGGGCAACAACGACGTGAGCTGGCCTCGCGAAAACGGCCGGCCCGGATTGTGGGTCACGCCGTGCGCGTGCTTCCACGACAGCCCGGCAATTTCGTGCAACGCCGGCCCGTGCCCGTCAAGCGACGCGACCAGTTCGGAAAGACTTGCCTCGCCCTGCCCGCGGATCGCGTAATCGACGTAGGGCGCGGCCAGCACGGCATCCGTGTTGAGGGTCGGGAAATAGCCGCCCCAGATGATCGGCAGGCGTGGATGGTGCTCACGAACGGCCCTGGAAACGGCGATCGCGGCGCCCACGTGCGGGCCGCCCATCACGCTGACGCCGACCGCATCGAAACGCTCGCGCTCCAGTGCGCGCAGCGTTTCGCCGACGCAATCGCGATCGACGTTGCCGTCGATGATCCGGCTGCCGCCGGCCCTGTCCAGCACTGCGGACAGGTTCAGCAGCGACAGCGGAAACCGCGCGCTGTGGCGCGAGGCGATGGTCGGATTGATCAGCAGCGTGTTGGGTGACGGGGTCATGGGCATGCGTGGAACGGCACGATGATCACGGCAGGCGCCGCAACTCGAACACCAGCGCGACGGGAACTTCGAGCGCCAACGGATCGAAGTGGGCAGCGTCGGGGATGTCCGCGGGAACGAGCATGGGTTCCAGCACCCGCACGATTTCCAGCCGCAACGCCGCACAGGCCGCGTGCCAGTGGCTGTAAAGATGTGGCGTATGCCGGACGGCGTAGCGACGGTCGCCGGACTTGAAATCGCGCAGCCAGCCGAGCGCGTGTCCGATCGGGTGCACGTCACTGCACAAAAGCGTGCCGCCCGGCCGTGTCACGCGGCGCAACTCCGCCAGCGCCGGCTGCAACCTGTCGAGGTGCCCGATGGCCAGGCCACAGACCGTCAGGTCTGCCCAGGCATCCGGCAACGGCAGCGTCATCAAATTGCCCTGCACCAATTCGATCCTGCCTTCGAGACGGCTCGCCGCCAGCTCTGCGCCGGCGCGTTCCAGCATCTCGAGCGACAGGTCGACGCCCGTGGCGCGCGCGGCGCCGCGCCGCAAGGCGTGCAGCAAGTAACGCCCGCTGCCGCAGCCCGCGTCGAGCACGGCTTGTCCGCGCAGGTCGACCGGCATCAGCGCCAGCATCGCGCGCTCCTCGGCCTGCATCACCGGGTTGTGCGCCCGAGGCGGATAGCTGGCGGCCCACAACGCATAGGCCTCGCGCGGTTCGAGTATTTCGATGCGGGACATCAGCCGCACCCCGCCGCCAACGCGGACGCGTGTTCCGGCTCGCGATGGTCGGATGCCCGTTCGAGCCCGGGTTCCAGCGCGATCAGCGCCGGATCCGTCAGCGCCTTCGCAAGCAGTTTCGGTCTGCCGTCCAGGGTCACCGGCACCGCTTCCGCACCGGCCGCCTCGAACCATTCCGCGAAATCCGGATCGGCGATACACGGCACACCGTCGCGTATCACGGCGCGAACATGACTGCGCGCGATGCCGACCACGCTTCGCGCCGGCTCGCCGCCGCGATCACGCGCGATCAGCATGTCCGCATGCGCGCCTGGCGCGAGATCACCGCGTCGCGGCAAGCGCAGGATGCGCGCTGCATCGAAGGTGGCCAGCGCCAGGGCCTCGCGCGCGTCGAGTGCGCCTGCATCAACGACAACCCGCAGCTCTTCGAGCAGATCGCGTGCACCGCTGAGCCGCGAGTCGCTGCCCAGCGCGAGGCAACCGGCGGCGTGCAGGCGACGCGGATCGAGCGTCGCCCCGAGCAGATTGCTATTGCTGGTCGGGCACCAGACCACCGCGGCGCCGCGTTCGATCACGCGGTCGATGTCCGGCTCGCGCAGCCCGACGCCATGCACCAGCACGCTGTTCGATGCCAGACAGTCCAGCGCATCCAGTTGCGCCAATTCCGCCCGCGCCACCGCATCGGTGCCCTCGGCCAGGTGGATCATCCACGGCCGGTCCGGCGGTGTGGCATCGAAACTCTGCCTGACCGGAGGCCCGTAGTGTGGCCAGCCCAGCGCATAACTCCAGCCATATTCGCGCAGCAGCGCGACCGGGAAGTCCTTCGTGTCGAGTGCGGGATGCCACGGATCGTGGTGCGCCACGCAGGTCGTGCCCGCCACCAGGTTCTTGATCGCACCGTGCCGCAACCGCAGTGCCTTCGGCAGCGCCAGCGCCGCGGCGACGGCGGGTTCCCGGAAATGCGCCTGGAAGGCTTCGATCCACGCGTAGCTGTTGGGAAACGGTGCGCCGACCGACAGCGGCGGCACGGCGTTGAGATGCAGATGCTCGTGCGCGTTGACCAGACCCGGAACGATCACGTGATCGCGCAGGTCGATCCTGCGCGCGCGCGCGGCCGGAGCGGCGCCGATCCTGTCGCCGGCGATGGACAACGGCGCGCGCGACACGCCGCGTGCGGTGATCATCCGGGCACCGTGCAGGCTGACGTTCGCGGCCATCATGGCGGCATCCGGCCGCGCCGCGCCATCACGATCAGGAAGTGATCACCCATGCCGCGCAGCAGCGGCAGCGCACCCATGTGATCATCGAGCCACCCCAGCCAGCCACACCAGCGCGGATGGCGGTGGTAATAGTCCACCAGATACGGGGGCGGCATGAACAATCCGAGCGCGCGATAGCCGCACAGCGAGAAATCTCCTGCAAAGGCGCGGTAGAACTCGCGCGGCAGGTAATAGCGCGTCCAGATCGTGTGACGGTTCATGCCGACCGGCGTCACCCCGCGCTCGGCCCGCACCCGAGCGCGCCTGAACCGGCGACACAACACGTAGTGGCCCAATTCCCAAGGGCAGATGCGGCCGATCACCGAACATACCAGCTTGCCCCCGGGCCGCAACAGACGCGCGCACTCGGTCGCGGCAGCGACGAGATCGGGGATGCAGTTCAGCGGTCCCAGATTCGAATAAATGCCGTCGAATTCACCTTCGAGCCGGTCGAGTTGATGGATGCCGAGGTGCCTGGCTTCCATCCGTGACTGCGTCGCGTCGAGGGTGGCGAGGG